>CAXGMX010000004.1:0-28718 GCA_964010955.1 uncultured bacterium | reverse complement strand
CCACGTATACTAGACCATCTTAAGATCAAGTTTTTCCTTGAATTCATGGCTACTCCCAATCTGTTACCATGTCTGGTGACTTCTTTATGTCATTCCTGGCAACAGAACCTTTTCCCTTAAGAATAATATCTCTTGTCTCAAAACCCGGTGTGGTAGCAGTTGTCTATATCTGAATAGGTATTATTGTCCCCGCCTAACAAGCTGGTGGGCAGCGGGGAAATTCCAGAAACAATCCACTTGCAAACAAGTTTGAAGTGTCTTAAGTGAACTCCTGCCTGTTGGTAGGCAAAAAAATTGCCTAAAGTTTGTGTGGCTTCCAGGACCAGGCCGGTTATTTGGAATATACTTGACACTTCAAAAACGATTTTTATATAATCTTGCCCTTGTTTATAACGTATCTGAAAATTCTATAACATTTCGAATGGATTTGTCCTTCAGGTCAACCATGCGGGTAATCATACCGATAGCATTTATAGATACTCCAGAATATAATTGGTTTGAGGCGGCATGGCCAAGTGGACTAAGGCAGTGGATTGCAAATCCATTATCCAGGGTTCGAATCCCTGTGCCGCCTCCATTTCTTTGTGAATTAATGGGCGGGTGGTGGAATGGCAGACACGAGGGACTTAAAATCCCTTCCTCGCAAGGGGGTGAGGGTTCGACTCCCTCTCCGCCCATTTCCTAAATCATAAACAATAATCACACAAAGACCCCAGTGAAATTAAGTACTGTTTCACCTGGCAGGCACAAAGATTGTCCTTATTATGAGGCTCGTTTGGGAAACGAGCCCTGCAATTCTCGTATTGTAAAAGGGCATATGGCAACCTGCCCGAATAGGTACAGGCGGGTGCGCCCCTACACATAAGTTTCTTTGCCGTTTCTCCCGGGTGTTTCTCCCTACTGCTACATCCTGCTATCCATAAATAGCTTTTTCACGTGCGATACGTTTAAGTTCCTGAGTATAAAAGAGTTCTTCCTGATCTCCTGATTCAGTGCCTTCACCAATATTTTCCAAATGTTTATTCAGTCTAACTATTTTCCCTGTAACCCGCTCTACCTCTTCAATATCCTCACTTTTCTTCCCGCTTGCCTTATCTATTTTCTCCTGCACGTCACCCTTTCCTTTCAGCTCAGCAAGCTTTGCCCGTGCATTCCTAATCTCCTCAATATCCTTGTTTTTAGACGCACCCTTTTCCTCTGTTTCATTGCCGGCTTCAATATCACTAATCCTCTGCTCTAATTGCGAGGTAAACTCTTTTACTTCAGAATCTGAAAACTTTCCCACCTCACGTATATGTTTATCCACATATTCATTCATCTTGTTAAGACCTGCGCGAAGTTTTTCAATCTCAGAAATATAGCGCTTAATTGAATCAGTATATTTCCTCTGCCCTTTAAAACTTTTCAAATTAATAAGCTTATCTTTCCATCGAGTGACAGATTCCAAACGCTTCTCAATCTCGCTTCTTATCAAATTCTTCTGATAAATGTCCTGCTTTAGTTTTTTATCAATAATTGTATCTGTCATATTCCCCTCCATTCTCAAGCCATATTTAATTCTTAATCTTTCTCCGGGTAATCCGGATTAAACATTTAAGCCAAAATTGAGCGGTTTGTGTCCGCCCGTACCGAACGGTGCGTTCGGTCGGGTAGCCACATCCTTTGTGTTGCGTAATTTACGAGAAATCTTCATATACCCATCAAATGACGAGAAACGCAAACTAAAGCCTGCGGTTACAATAATATACAATATAAAATCGCTCAATCTAGTTTAAACTAACTCTAAATCATCCTCGCCCATATGGCGTTCGCAATAGTGACACCTTATCCTTATCGGATTTTTATTTATTACGTGAAAACTGCTTCGTATATTCTGATGATTGCTGACACAATTCGGATTAAAACATTTCAGGAATTCTTCTATAGAATCAGGTATAGCAACTTTAAACTTTTCTACAACTTCAGAATCCTTGATAATATTAACAGTCGCATCCGGAGCAATTAATGAAATCTTATTTACTTCCTCCTGAGTAAGGAGCTTGCCTCCAATCTTTATGATACCTTTACTGCCCAACTTCTTACTCGACAAATTATACCCGATCAGTACTACCTGATCTATATCCTGTATGTTCAATATATTGGCAACTTTGAATGTGCTTCCACTCGCAATCTGGTCGATAACCGTACCTTCTTTAATTGCTGAAACTTCAAATTTTTTCATTGTATGGCACCCAATACCGTGGCTAAAAGTGTTTCTCTTACCGGAATACCACTGTGAGCCTGCTGAAAATACACCGCATAGCTTGTAGCGTCCAGGCTTTCATCCATCTCATCTACACGTGGCAGGGGATGGAGTATCTTAAGATCATCCTTAACACTTAACTCATCCATAACGGATTTACTGAGTTTATAAACACCTCTTACTTTTTCATACTCTACCGGGTCTGAAAACCGCTCCTTCTGTATCCTCGTACAATAAAGAATATCAAGTTTACTGCTTACTTCGTTTAGAGACTCCACCTCATGATATGTGACATTTCTTGATTCCAGCTCCTCCAGATAATCTTTAGGAATCCTGAGACTTGGTGGTGAAATAAAGTACATCTCGGCACCAAAATTGGACATGGCATATGCCAGTGAGTGTGAGGTCCTGCCATATTTTAAATCTCCCAAAAACCCGATTGACAGGTTCTCAAGTCCACCTTTCACCTTTTTTATAGTATAAAGGTCTACAAAGGTCTGAGTTGGATGCTGACTTGCCCCATCACCGGCATTAATAACCGGTATGCTTACGGAATCAGCCGTAAGCCTGGAAGCACCTTCAAGGAAATGCCTTAAAACAATAATATCACAATAACCCTCAATAATCTTAACGGAGTCCCTTAATGATTCCCCCTTTACAGTAGAAGTTGTGCCCAGTTCATCAAACCCGACAACCTGTCCGCCAAGCCGTTTCATTGCCGTTTCAAAACTCAATCTCGTGCGCGTTGAAGGCTCAAAGAAAAGATTTGCAAGCACCTTCCCCTTTAAAATGTCAGAACTACCTTCTTCTTCCATCCTCTTTGATATATCAAGAATGTATAATATTTCTTCTTTTGTGACGTCCAGGATGGAAATTATGTCTTTGTTTTTAAGCTAATCATTACTCTACGTTAACCTGTTTACTGGTAATTGCTTTAAGATATTATCAAAGAGGGTCTGACATAACAAGAAAAAACCCCTGGAAAGTTGTGGCAAGTAGTGTCCTTCGCAACATTTACATTCAAATTATATTGATATAATCATGTGGGTCTGTTATATTAAATTTTTGACTTTTTTTACAAACATGAAATATTGCATCATCATTCCTGATGGAATGGCCGATTATAAACTGGAGAAACTCAGCAACAGAACACCACTGGAAGCGGCAAGAACACCTAACTTGGATAATATAGCATCCAGTGGAGTACTTGGACTCGTAAACACCATACCAAAGAAATTCAAACCGGGAAGTGATATTGCCATCCTTTCAGTTTTAGGTTACGACCCGGCAGTTTACTATACAGGCCGTGCACCACTCGAATCTGCCAGTTTAGGTATCAAGCTGGGAAAACAGGACTGGGCCGTTCGCTGTAATTTAATCACAATAAATGATGGTATACTGGAAGACTTTACTGCCGGCCATATATCCGATAATGAGGCAGAACTGGTCATCAGATTATTAAATGAAGGCCTGGGAAATAACAACATCAGCTTCCATGCCGGCACGAGCTATCGAAACATAATGGTTTATAAAGGAGACAACCGGATAGAGGCTGTTTGCACTCCCCCTCATGACATAATCGGCAAATCAATAGAAAAATATTTACCAAAAGGAAACGGTAGTGAAATATTATTAGATTTAATGAAGAGTTCATATCCTTTACTTGTGGATCATGACGTAAACAAAGTAAGGATAGACCTTGGTGACAACCCGGCTAATATGATCTGGCTGTGGGGACAGGGACAACGCCCTTCTATAGAACCCTTTAAGAAGTTATATGGAATCTCAGGTGCAGTCATAACAGGTGTGGATTTATTAAAGGGCCTTGCGACTTATCTTGGCTGGGACATCATAAACGTGCCCGGCGCGACTGCATACATAGACACCGATTATGGTTCTAAGGCACGATGTGCAATTAAAGCAATAGAATCACATGATCTGGTTTTAATACATATAGAGGCGCCGGATGAAGCAGGCCATGAGGGGAATATACATGAAAAGATTCGGGCTATTGAAAACATCGACAGGAAAATCATCGGTCCGGTTTTCAATGTACTACAAAAGTATGAGGAATTCCGTATGCTTATACTTCCCGATCATTATACACCGATTAGTAAAAAGACTCACACTTCAGAACCTGTACCCTTTATCATTTACAGCACAGATTCTGAGAAAGAAAGTAAACTTTCTTTCTCAGAATCAAATAGACAAAAAAAACCGGCTTGAAGGTGAAAAAGGGATATAAATTAATGAGTCATTTTATCGAGGGCGATTTCTCTTAAGTCACCGAAAAGTGTTAAATCTGTTGAATCCACAATATCAATATTAACAAGCTTGCCGGACATTAAAGAGGATACGTCAGCTTGATTGCTTCCTTCCGGCAGATCAAAGGCAACAATCTGATTTTGCCTTGTCCTCCCGCTTAATCTGCCTGCATCAGATTTACTCGTCCCTTCCACCAGGACCTCAACAGATTTCCCAACTATTTTCCTGTTTTCTTCAGTACTTATCTTTTTATGCAAGTCCAACAGTATATGATTTCTTCCTTTCTTTGTTTCTTCCTGCACATCATCAGGAAATTCTGCTGCTGCAGTTCCGGTTCGTAGTGAGTATTTGAATATAAAACTATTCTGGCAACGTACATCGTTCAACAACTTCACCGTATCTTCAAAATCCCCTTCTGTCTCACCGGGAAAACCCACAATAAAGTCACTGGCAATCTTAATATCAGGCACTAAAGACCTGGCCATCTCAACAAGCTCTCTATAGTATGCGGATGTATATTGCCGTTTCATTCTTTTCAATATTTTATCTGAACCTGACTGTGCCGGCATATGTAGATACTCACAAACCCCGGGCAATTCTCCAACAGCCTCTATTATCTCTTCAGTCATATCCCTTGGATGAGAGGTAACAAAACGGATTCTTTCTATACCTTCAATTGGATCCAGTCTTCTCAGCAGGGTGGCTAAAGTAACTTTCCCATTCAGACCCTTCCCGTAAGAGTTTACATTTTGACCCAATAGCGTAACCTCTTTACAACCATCATCCGCAAGTCTCTTGACCTCATCTATGATATCGGTAACAGGCCTGCTGAATTCACGGCCCCTTACATACGGCACAATGCAGTAAGAACAGTAATTATCACAACCCCTCATGACGGATACAAAGGCATTGTATCGATTTTGTCTCTGAGTAACCAGCCGATCAAAGCTTACTTCACCATCTTCATCAACAGCAATGATGCGTTTATTGGTTCCATTTATTTCTTCAAGTAACTCAGGAAGTTTAGAAAACATCCTCGTACCGCAGACAAGATTAACGTGAGGCATCCGTTTGAATATTCTGTCTCCCTCATTTTGTGCCATACAGCCAAGGACACCAAGAATCAGTTCCGGGTTCTTCTCCTTCTGATCTCTTAGACTGCCGAGCTGAGAATATACCTTGTGTTCAGCCTTGTCGCGTACACTGCAGGTATTCAGAAGGATAACGTCCGCATCCTTCTCCTCTTCGGCAAAAGCGTAGCCGCTCTTCGCAAGTAAACCTATCGACAACTCTGAATCCAGCTTATTCATCTGGCAACCATAGGTCTTAATAAATACTTTAGGTTGATTTGTATTCATAGATTTCATCTCTTTGATACTCTTTTTATTCTTATTTTATCTATACTATATATTATATAGATATTATAATACCTTGAATAGTTAAACTGAAAAGCAAAATATCTTTTCTTTTTTCAAAATGCAGTTATGGCAGACACGGCTGTATTAATATATGATGAAGAATGTAGCTTATGCTGTGGTTGTATGAGATGGCTTAAGTTGCATGCAATTGGGAGCGACGCATTCGAGATTATCCCTTGCCAGTCTAAGAAGCGTATGAGTCTATTTCCGGGTTTAAGTGAGAAGGCATGTCTGGAGGAGTTACACTTGGTTCTTCCTGATGGGCAAATCCTTACAGGTGACAAGTCACTACCGGAAATCCTTATACGGCTGAGATATTTCAGATGGCTGGCTTTTTTATTTAAAATACCCGTAATCCGCCTGTTTTCGTATGCAGTCTACCGTTTGATAGCTAACAACAGATACATTATCTCAAAGACAATATTACCTCTGACAGAAGAAAAAATATAAGGTTACACAGATTACCCTAATCCATATGACCGCGTGCTTCTTCGATTAATGGAAGAAGAGCTTCTATCTCTTCTTTGGCCAATCTTCCCAACTTGGCAAAACCTGTAACCACCCTGACTGTTTTTGTTCTCTCTGGTGAGCTGCAGTTTCTTTATCCCCTTATTGTAGGAATAAATACTTGCAGTCAATCGTTCATCATCATTTTTCCCATGACTTTGCGAACACACATTCATCCAATTCTTTGTCATACGGCATATTTAACCTCCTGCTTTTAAGTTAAAATATTACCTTTTAAATGTATATAAGATCAGGTTCCTTCCTGATTCAAATATTAATTATCTGTAATAAACAGATTCTTCCCTCTTTAGGACGCTCAATACATTTATTTCAATCACCGGATGTGTGAGATTCACATGAATATATTAAATACGGCAAGTCATAATGTCAATGATTATAATTGTTTATTAATTATTTTTCAGCAGGGAACATTATCCTGCCTTTCAGGAGGTATTGTCCTCAATACTGCCTCTTTATATGACATTAGCTCAAACGGGAGATATTTCTTGATGGATTCATCATTACAGATTGCCTCATTCTCAAGCCCTTCTACCAGGCATCTTGTTATTGAGTTTGGTATCGGCGTAAGCAAGCCTGCCAGATATGTATAAAGCCTGATGTTAAGGAAAGGAAACGGAACAAAAATTATTCTTTTATCAAGGAGGCTGGCAAGTACCTTAAGCATCTCTACATATGTCAAAATATCTTCCCCCCCGATATCAAAATCTTCCCCTGCAGTTTCATGGACTTCCAGTACGCCAACAAGATATTTGATCACGTCACTAATCGCCACAGGTTGGCATTTATTTCTTGCCTGACGGGGAAAGGGAATAACAGGCAGTCTTTTCACAAGATATTGCATAATCTCATAAGAAGCACTCCCTTTACCAACAATAACTGCTGCACGGAGAACAGTCACCGGCGTCTTCCCTTTTTTTAATCTCTAGCCACCTCAATACGATTTCCAAGATGAGATGAAAGGGAGCTTCTAATATCTCCAAGACCTCCCAGGTAAATTAGTCTTTTAACGTGTTTTTCATCTGCAACCTTTCTAAAGTTAGCAGATGCCCTGATATCTGCGGCTTCAAAACCTTTGGATCCCAGACGCATGGAATGTATTAAGTAATAAGCTGTATCGATCCCGTCAAGAGCAGTTCTCAGATGTTCTTCATTTAAGGCATCAGCAATAACTATTTCAGCCCCTGTCCATCTACTCTTATATGCAATTTTTCTTCCCCTTACCATTACCCTCACCTTATATCCTCTTGCCAGTAATTCGGGAATTAATCTACCGCCAACATGCCCTGAAGCACCGGTAACTAAAATTGTGCCGACATGAGGAAGAGGCTTTGAGGGTAAATCATGGCAAAACAGCCCTTCATCCTTACACGTATCAGTAACGGAGGAATTATTCATCTTTTCTTATTATACCAAAATCTTCTTATGGCAATTCAAATATTGTATAGTTAATGAGGTTAACTTGAAGTGTTATATGAAACGCAGCAGTAAATATTTTTTAAATCAGCAGAGGAAATCTTTCGGTTCCTACCTCCTCGGATTGACCAGCAATTTTAGATCAGGGCCGGGCATATACCATGTACTGAGTTGTTATTCTTTCTCTTCGATACATTTTCTAATACATCTCGAAAGTATATTCCTTGATGCATAATCTACTCCAAGAAACGATACTCCTATATCATATTTGCTGGCATTAGATTTTTCAATACGAACAACATCCCCTACAACCACTAATGGATCAGCAGCAGTACCGGTTGGTATCCGGAGTTGTACTTTAGTATCTATATCAATCGGATATTTACTTTCGAAAAGAATTCCCCCGGAACTCAAGTTTTTGCTGGTTGTGTCCAAAGTACCTATCTTATTATTGGGCTCAACTGCCTGAACTTGAATATCCGCAATAAAGTCTACTCGAATGTAACGTCGTTTGTGTTCAGAGAAGATTACAATATTGTTTTTACCTGATTCTTTGGCTTTATAAACAGCAATATCAGAATTTTTAATTAAATTTTCTGTATCAGTAGCATCTATAGGAAAGGATGCTAGCCCCCCACTAATAGTCAAACTGATGTTTTGGTCTTTATAGTCAAGTTTTGTATTTTCCACCCTCTCACGAATTCTTTCTCCTACCACATAAGCTTCAATTTTTCCTGTTTCCGGCAATACAACCATAATCTCTTCGCCTCCATATCGAGCAGCAATATCTATAGTTCTTAATTCACTCATAATTATCCGGGCTACATGCTTCAATGTCTCATCACCGGCCAAATGCCCAAAGTTATCATTTATCTCTTTAAAATTATCAAGGTCAAAAAACAAAACAGACAGTTCCAGCCCATAACGAGTAGCGCGATCTGTTTCCCGCAAAAACATATCATCAAAAGTACGCCGTGTATAAAGACCTGTTAGACTGTCGTATTTTAAAGAAAATAGCGCTTCCTCAAGAACGCGAATCTCAATCACTATGGGATTTGTCATATCTTTACTGATTGAACAAAAGTAGTCACATATCGCCGTTCTAAAATTAACATTCCTACCCAAAGCTTTACTCATACTATTGCGATGAGAGACAACTTGCTTCCAGTAATCTTCAGCTTTATCAGCTGTTAAATTGAGATGTGTTAATACACTGAAAATGACTTGATACGCATCACTACCTCTTTCTTCTATAATGCAGTTAAGCTCCGAGATAAGTTTATCATCATCAGAAGAAAATTCATCCAAACATTTCAACACTGACTTTCGCATTGATTCCACGAATAAACCTCCTGTGTGCTATCGTTCGAAAAACAACCAAAACATCCTAGCTTATAGTAGATATGAAAAATTTAAAATCAAGGGGGAAAATGGTTTATTACCAAAAACCCTTTGGGTACAGTTTCATTCTATTTCAGTAATCAATCCCCGGCTGGGGTTCAATTTCCTTTCTGTAGGCATGTTTAATTTCATTAATTTCACTCACCGTATCCGCTGATTCAATTATTTCAGGATGTGCATCACGCCCTGTCAGTACCAGATGCATGAGGGGTGGTTTACGTTGAATGATCTCCAGGACTTGTTCCAAATCTACCAAACTAAGCTTGAGGGCGTTGTTTATCTCATCCAGTATAAGTATGTCAAACTGGCCTGATTCCATCTTCTGACAAGCAAGTTGAATAGCATCCTGAGCATTCTTTCTGTGCTCTTCATGCGGATAGGGATTCCCCTGTATACCACAAAATCCTTTGCCAGTAGGAATTAATTCCACTTTACAATCCATCTTCTTTATACCGTCCCACTCACCGGCATAGAGATCTCCCTTCATAAATTGAATTATGGAAACCCTCATATCGTGGCCGCAAGCCCTGACGGCGATACCGAGAGCAGAGGTAGTTTTCCCCTTACCGTTACCGGTAATGACCACTATAAGGCCCTTTTTTCTTTGGGAACAAGCCGGGCAATTTCTGGCATCTTGGATTATAATAACAGAATGGAATATTTCAGATTTAGGGATTCCCGCCTGACAGACCCACCTAACAAACTGGCGGGCAGGCCGGTGGACAGGCAGGAATTCAGGTATTAGGGTGTTAATTCCTTAACTCCTAAATCAGCTTAAAGAGTTTGTGCAGAATTGTTTTGCCTGTGCCTTGTAATCCTCAGATTTTGCCTTTGTATCAGAAATAATCTGGTCAGGATCCACTATACCCTTTAAAGAATCCACCTCATCTCTATAGGCATCTATCCATTGATAAATCATTTCATCAGTGACTTCAACATGAAACTGCAGGCCATAAATATTGCTGCCGATCCTGAACGCTTGATTTGAGCAAAGTTCTGATGATGCAAGTTTAACAGCTTCATTTGGAATCTCGAACGTATCGCCATGCCACTGAAAGACGTCAACCTCTTCCCAAAAACCCCGAAATAATAGATCGCTAGGGCTATTCGCGCTCAACGTTATTTTAAACCAACCTATCTCTTTTTGAGGGGCCTTCTTTACAATTGCCCCTTTTGCCTTTGCAATTAATTGAGCGCCAAGGCAAAAACCTACTGTCGGTACCTCTTCTATTATAACCTTTTTCAGAAATGCATCTTCCTGTTTGAGAAAAGGGTATTTATCCTCTTCATATACATTCATCGGCCCTCCGAGGACAATAACAGCAGAGATGCCAGAAAGGGAAGTTGGTAATGGTTGGCCATCGAAGACGTCGATTATCTGGTAAGGGATGTCGTTAACATCCAGAAAATCACCGATTGTGCCCGGCCCCTCTATGTCAATATGTTTAATTATTATTACTTTCATCTGCCACTTTAAACACACAAAACTCAGCACACATTGAGCACACGTCTACATTCTGAGGCGTACCCTTCTCTCTGATTTTTCTTGCATGCGCCGGATCAATACATGTTGAGAATTGCCCTTCCCAATCGCGCTTTCGCCTGAGCTGAGACATAGTCCTGTCCCAATCCCACGCCGATTTTATACCCTTGGCAATATCGGCAGCATGTGCCGCGATCCTTGTCGCAATAACACCATCATGCACATCATCAGGTTGTGGCAGGCCCAGGTGTTCAGTAGGTGTAACATAACACAGGAAATCGGCTCCAGCAGATGCTGCTATAGCACCACCTATTGCAGACGTTATGTGATCGTATCCCGGTGCAATATCTGTCACAATGGGACCAAGAACATAGAAAGGGGCTCCTTTACAAAGCTCTTTTTGCAGCTGGATTTGTGACTGGATCTGATTAAGCGGAACATGCCCGGGACCTTCTACTATTACCTGTACATCCGCATCCCACGCCCTTTGAGTAAGCTCAGCCAATACGTTTAGTTCATATACCTGCGCCCTGTCAAATGCATCCGCCAAAGCTCCCGGCCTCAATGCATCTCCCAGGCTCAGGATCACATCATACTCATGTGCAATTGATAATATTTCATCAAACTGTTCATAAAGAGGATTTTCTTTTTTGTGGAAAGACATCCAATCTACAAGAAAAGAACCTCCCCTGCTTACAACTCCACAGATTCTTTTGTCATCTACCAGATGTTTTAAAACACCCCGCGTCGCACCGCAGTGAACCGTAATATAATCTATCCCATCCTCGCAATGACGCTTTATCGCGTCAATCATACTTACTGCTGTCATATCTCTGACGGAATGTTTTTGCTTAACGGCATCAACTGCAGCTTCATATATTGGCACACTGCCAATGGTAATTGAACAGTTTTCCATTATCTCCAGCCTGATTTCACGAAGATCTCCACCTGTACTGAGATCCATCACGGTGTCTGCCTGCGCATCTTCTGCAGCACGCAGTTTTTTCAACTCTTCTTCCACACCATGATAGTCAGCTGACGTACCAATGTTTGCATTAACCTTAGTCCTGAGCCCCTTGCCGATACCACAGATTTTCTTTAACGAATGCTTCCGATTGCGTGGAATCACTACCTTTCCTTCAGCCATGTTTGACCTTAACGTTTCAACATCGCAGTCTTCAAGCTGTGCAACCTGCTCCATTTCAGGTGTAATCTTGTTTAACCTTGCCTGCTTTATCTGCGTCATTTATACTTTCTCCTTCTTTCTTTTTTTAAATGTATTAACAGGAACAGCCAGTGAGTATAGACTCTCAACCTCTGCCTTATTTAGAGACCTGTATTTTCCAACCTCAAGTTTGTAACTCACTTTCAGAGGCCCGATTTTAATTCTTCTCAATGAGACTACCGGATGATCTATCTTTGCAAGTATACGTCTGATTTCTCTATTTTTACCTTCTCGGAGTGTTATCTCCAAGACACTGTATTTAAATTTTCTATGTAAAACCTTAACCCTGGCCGGTAATGCCTTGCCCTCAGAAATCCAGACACCCCTTTTAAGGGCACGTATTGTTTCATCAGTTACCCTTCCTTTAACCTCTACCAGGTATGTTTTCTCTATCCCATACCTTGGATGAGAAAGCAGGTTTGCCAATTCGCCATCATTAGTTATTATGATAAGCCCCTCACTCTCTTTATCCAACCTGCCCACAGTATATATTCTTTGTTCTATATTACTCAACAAATCTATGGCCCTGGGAGCCTTAGAATTTTCAACATTTGTGCATACAAACCCTCTGGGTTTATTGAGAAGATAATAAATCTTTTTCTGCCTTTTTATTGGTTCACCGTCACAGTAAATACTGTCTTTAGTTGAGTCTGCCACCTGGCCCATCTTCGTAATACGCTTACCATTAACTGATACACGTCCGGATGTTATCAGGCTTTCACATTTACGCCTGGAACCAAGCCCTGCCTCTGCCAGAATTTTGTGGAGTCTTTCCATGATGTTTTATACAAAATAATAGATTAATTCGTTAATGATTTACTGTACCCTGGAGCCGGGCTCTACATCTTTCTCTGTAGTAAGCAGGACAACTTTATCACCATCCCTTGCAGCAAGGAGCATGCCCTGACTTTCCACACCCCTTAAAACCGCCGGTGCAAGATTATTAACAACAATGATTTTCCTGCCAACAAGTTCTTCTGTACTGTAATGGTTCTTTATGCCTGCCACCAGTGTTTTTCACCATCACCGGCATCAATCTTTAATACCAGCAGTTTGTCCGCATCCGGGTGTTCTTCAACCGCCTTTATCTCTGCAACCCTTAAGTCTATCTCAGAAAAGTCCTGAATATTTATCGTCATTATTATCCCTCTGTATCTGCATTAAAATTCCATATTTTTACTGATTTTTGATTCTAACAAATGTCATTCTTGATTAGCAAGTTAAAACTCTACGTCAATATTTAACCCTTAAAAGGCATAACCCATTTGCCGGAACAGTATTTCCTGCCTTTGCCCTGATTCCTGATTTTACTGTTTCCCTGAATTTTCCTAATGTCATCTTCCCCCTGCCAACCTCAAGCAGAGTTCCGACTATCGCCCTGACCATCTTATAGAGAAATCCGTCTGCCTCTATGGTAAAGAACAGATATTCTCCCTTCTTTTTGATCTCCAGCTTTTTTATAGTTCTTACACTACTGATAACCTCAGATTTTGATTTGAATGTACTGAAGTCGTGTTTACCAATTAAGGCTTTTGATGCCTTCTGCATTTTCTCAATATCTAAATCCGTAGCGTAATAATGGCAATAGTTCCTGCCTATCGCATTTCTGGTTTTGTTGTTTAAAATAGTGTAACGGTAAACTTTCGATTTGGCGCTATATCTGGAATGAAACTTCTCGGGCACTTTTTTTCGCGGATTTAACTACGATATCTTTCGGAAGATAATAATTTATCGCCTGTACTAAATTAAAGAGAGGGATATTTGCCTGGGTCTTAAAATTTGCAACCTGGCCAATTGCGTGAGTGCCGGCATCTGTCCTGCCTGCACCATGAAGCTTTATCTCCTCATTAACCACTTTTACAATAGCTTTATCAAGCGTCTGATGAATTGTTTTACCATTCTTCTGCTGCTGCCAGCCGGCATAATTTGTACCATCATACTCTATAACAAGTTTTATATTGTTCACGAGAAATTCCCACAAGTGGTGGTTGCACTGTTCATTGCATTATTAAAACAGTGCTATCTAAAGAGTGATTAATGAATTGTAGATTTAGCGAGGATTAAAAGAGGGGTGTTTGGCGGCGAAGCTACCCAGATCAGCCCAAAACTGAGTAAGATACAATCAAGGCTTTTCCCCGACACCAACACCCCACTATAATAAGATCTCAACGACTGTACTCTTAATAACAGCTAGCTTACAAAATGAATATCCAGACCACCGCAACGCATACACCTGAATCAACATAAACCCTCAGGTTAGCTAGTATTCTATTTACTACCTATTTGTTTGTCAACCATGAAAAAAGCATTAAATGCATAATACGCCTAATCTATGATGAAAATCCTTGAGAATGACAAGTTCGTATATTAATGCAAATGAAGGGGAAAGGAAATGGAGGCGGTTGTTTGCAGAACTAAATACCTAATTACATAGGTGTTCTCTCTTATACTTATCCATATAATTCGTATAGTTTGAGAAATAATGATAAGCTTTTTTATTCAGCAAAGAAGAGCGGACATTAATCTTACCGTCTTTAGATACATTGTCTGATAGCAGCAGTCTAAGTTCATCAAGGTTTGCATTATCCGGATCGTTATTCTCCAGATACTCAATACGTTCCATGATAGTATTAATAAGCGCAAAATAAGCTTCTTTATCCATATTAGTGTTCGTCCTTATTTACGAGTAAACTCTTTAAAAAATAAGTATTTCCGGTACTACCTTAACTACGACTCTCCAGCTTGTTTTTGTTAAACAAATCTTACATAACTTCCATGGCACTTGATAAAATCGCTCAATGCACTCTCTGCTACGGTACGCACATCCTCAGGTCTTTTACATATAAATTGTGCTTCTGCTCTGAACATGGACAAAAGTTCCTCTATTGTATATTTTGCACATCTATTAAAAGCAATATCCTGTTTATACATTGTTATATTACTCCGTATGTAACAAACCCTTAACAAACAGTTACTCTTATTATCGTCAAATTCACACGAATCTTTACCTGAAACTCCCTAAAATACCATTTTTTCTCGTATTTATTTCAATTCAACCATGTATTGAAGCTTCACATGTCAGGCACATTCAGGTGGTAAATCGTTCGATTAAGCTAAAGCTTAAGTCTGATTTAGAAAATACTTGCCTATTTCCATAGCGGGCTTATAATTGAATTTATTATGAAAAAACACTTAACAGCACACATCTTAATCATATTGTTTATATTCTTTTCAACTCCAATCGTACAATCAGGAGAAGAACCACGCATAAATCTACGTCCGTATTATAAGCAATTGTCTGTTGCTCAGGTACAGGAAATACCTAACATCTCAATACGCAAAAAAGAGGTATGGGGGTTTCATGGACATAGTACAATTGATAGAGATTTTCATCTGAAAACAATCAATGATGATAAGGTTATAGTGGACTCTGCCACCGGCCTGATGTGGCATCAGTCCGGTTCTGATAAATATTTTAGCTGGAAAAGAGCAAAGAAGTGGATAGACAAGTTGAACAAAGAAGGTTATGCAGGCTTTCAAGACTGGAAATTGCCAACTGTGGAGGAAGCGGCGTCACTTTTAGAACCTGAGAAGAAAAGTGGTAATCTGCACATAGACCCTGCATTTGATAAAAAACAATGGATCATCTGGTCATGCGACAGTCATATTTCGGATGACAGTCTTACTCTGAATGGTGCATGGCGCGTTTCCTTCAGCGATGGCACCGTATCCTGGGGCAGTAACAGCTTAGACTTATTCTATATTCGTCCGGTACGTTTAAGCAAATGATACCCGCCAGAAAGCCTGTCTGGCAGAAGGCTTGATTTTTTTCCTTTTCTTCGATTTGTTGCCCAAATAAATTGATTCATAAAGAAGGGTAAAGAGCATATCCCCCTTCACCAAGATAATATTAATGTACATTATATAATTGACATCTTTTAAAAGGTTTGTTAACCTGCTAGGCCGTAAGTCCAAATTACATTAAAAATTAAAACAAAAAAATGATTACACTTTTTTTTCGTACTATATAAACTCTATATAAGAGATACAAGGAGTCCTGAAACGGTATACCTGGCTTTCGCTTTCGGCTTTATTGTGCTTGTTTTCACAAGCTTCGGTATTGAAAAGCTATGGTCAAAGCATATAAACGCAAAGGCTGTCAGGTTCTTTCTTTTTCCCGGCGCTGTAATACACGAACTCAGCCATGCCTTTATATGCCTGATTACCGGTACTACCATAAAAGAACTGAATATATTTAAGCTTGAGAACGGTAGTATCCAATACGACAGGCCGAAAATCCCATTCCTCTTTGATTTTTTTATAGCAACAGCTCCTATCTTCGGCTGCGCTTTCGTCCTGATACTAATCTCCATAATCCTGGGAAATCCCATTCGCGTAGATGAAACCTTACCTAATGAAATGACATTTTCCATCAAGATAGTATTTGATTACGCAAAAAACTTCCTGGATATGATATGGCTGACACTCAATGCATTCTGGAAAAGCGGTTTCCGTAGTATAAGTTCTGTATTTTTCATAATAGCATCAATCATTTTCACTGTAACCATGGCTCCACACAAAAGTGATATAAAGTATATAGTGTTGGGCTTTATCATCCTGGGATCAGCTTTATTTGCCCTGGAGTGGTTCGGAGTATCTCTGCTGGGTTATAAATGGTGGGATAAAGCGTTAGACGACTCGTGGAAAATACTTACTTACATCATTTCAATATTGCTGACCATTGCTCTTTATATCTTCAATAATAATTGGTATGATAAAGGGAGTAAAGCTGATTTTTGGTCATAAAGGTTAATGAGAGACATTATCAAATACTCCTGCCTTGACTCCCTATTCGGCCCTGTATTTATCGCAGAAACTATCAGGGGCGTATGCTTTGTCAGTCTATCAAAGATTTCCGAGACCAAATTTCAATCATTTCTAAGAAAAAGGTTCCAAAAAGAGGTAATCCGAGACGACAAAAGACTGAAGAATATAATTCATGAACTATCCAATTACTTTAATGGCCATCGGGTAAATTTCAAATCTATATTGGATTTAAGTATTGGAACAGAATTCCAACGAAAGGTTTGGAAAAAAGTCAGTGAAATACCCTATGGAGAGTTGAGAAGTTATAAATGGATTGCCAATGAAATTGGCAACCTGCACGCCGTCAGGGCTGTTGGTAATGCCGTAGGAAAAAATCCGGTACCTCCGATAATACCCTGTCACCGTGTAATACGTTCTGACGGAAAGCTTGGAGGATTTTCTTCCGGAATTGCACTAAAGAAATGTCTCTTGAAATTAGAGAAGTAATACCTGCCAAACATACAGCAGGCAAACAGCAGAATAAATTCCGGACTGGGTAAGGGTTTGATAACTGGCGGAGAGGCCGGGATTCGAACCCGGGGTCCCACTATCAGCAGGACAATGGGTTAGCAACCCACCGCTTTAAGCCGCTCAGCCACCTCTCCAACGATGATGGTTTGAAACGCATTCTTTCCTATTTGATTTGGCGGAGGGAGTAGGATTCGAACCCACGGTCCCGATTCCTCAGGACTGCAGTTTTCAAGACTGCCGCCTTCGTCCACTCGGCCATCCCTCCTGTAGTATTACTCTACAAAGCTGAGTTTGGAACTGTAAAACTTCTTTTTTTGCCGGTTCTTTGAGTCTGATAAAAAGTTAAAAGTGCCTGCCCGACTGGCAGGCAGGCGGCTTTGCCACACTATGCTATTAAATGTTTTCCCACTTACAGACTTCTTCCAGAACCGTCTTGGCCACATATATTGGTGTGTTGCCCTGCATGGCCAAAGCGATAGCATCACTTGGCCTTGAATCTATCTCTAAAACACTGCCGTTTTGACTTATTATTATTTTGGCATAGAAAGTATTGTTTTTCAGATCACTTATTTCAACTCTCTCTATGCCTCCACTTAACTGTATTATCACATTTGAGAGTAAGTCATGAGTAAGCGGCCTTGGTGTTGGAATATCTTTAACCGCTCTATCAATAGCCCATGCTTCATGCAAGCCTATAACAATAGGAAAACTCCTTTGGCCGTCTTTTTCCTTAAGAACAATTATCTGATGGTCGCTCGTTTCAGATATCATTATCCTTGATAATTCCATGTGAACCATCACAGTATTTCCCTCATAATCTGTTCAAAATACTACAAAAAGTCTATCATACAAGGTATCATTGTCAACATTATTTTGAAATACGCAAAATCAGACCACGCTAAAACTTGAGAATGTATTATACCTCTATTCCCCGTGTATTCTTTACCTTACATATAGGGTAGTTTTTCCTTCTATCAAGGCAAAAATTATTGACACTAAATATAGCGATTGATATACTTGGCATCCTTTCACCTGCCAAAGTTGGCCAATATTTTAGATAGTATCCCAAGTAAATGTTAATAAAATCAATAATACTGGGCGCAATACAGGGTCTAACAGAATTCCTACCAATCAGTAGTTCCGGTCATCTTGTAATCTTCAAAAGTTTTTTAGATATAGAAACCCAGGGTGTTATCTGGGAAATATCATTACACTTCAGTACGCTCCTGGCTATCTTTGGAGTCTTCTACAAAGATATATTTCTGATTTTAAAAAGTGTCTGCCATTCCTTGAAAAAGTTAATATCCGGCGAAAGTATTACCAGCATCTTTAGAGACGACATTCATACCCGTACCTTTCTTCTTATAATAATAGGTACAATACCTACAGTAATAATAGCATTTTCCTTTAGAAGCTCATTCGAGAGTCTTTTCAGTAAGCCGGCAGTAGCAGGATATATGCTGCTTGTAACAGGCACCGTGCTCTGGTTTACCAAATACAGTTTAAAGGCAAATGGTAATAAAAAGAATTTAGGTATTATTGATGCCTTGGTAGTCGGCACCGTACAGGGACTTGCAATTACCCCTGGTATATCACGTTCAGGTACAACAATCGCTGCCGCCACTTTCAGGGGAATTGATAGAGAAACCGCTGCCAGGTTTTCCTTTCTACTGGCAATACCCGTGATCCTGGGGGCAATGGCAATGATGGCGAAAGACACTGTTACTCTCAAAAATGGAGAAATTTCATTTCTCATAATTGGGAGTGTTGTAGCCGCAATAACGGGTTACATTTCCCTGCGCATATTGATAAAAATCGTTACCATCGGGAAACTGCATCTTTTCTCTTATTACTGCTGGCCAGTCGGGTTGTTTA
This sequence comes from uncultured bacterium, assembly GCA_964010955.1. Taxonomy (GTDB): domain Bacteria; phylum Planctomycetota; class Brocadiia; order Brocadiales; family Scalinduaceae; genus Scalindua. Next base: position 9,531 of record CAXGMX010000004.1, on the reverse strand, counting down.
TTATCCTTTTTTTCCTATGAATGATTATCTGGCTCGTTCAAGAAATCTACCGAAAAGCTTTCTTTTCATTCTGCCCCTTTTAGTCTTTTATGAGGTTGGCATAATCTTATACGGTTCAGAACAAAAACGCTGCTGATGTCATCATAAAAAACCATTTGAAATCTTTGGAAATCACGCTACTCTGGTATTTAATTCCTTAATTATCATTGTCTCTTTCTGTTCGATATTTTATATTGAGAAGAAAAACCGCTTAAGCTGTGGAATCTTTATTCCCATGTTTTTAGAAAGTGCAGCTTATGCCTTTTCCCTCGGGTACGTAATTCTGTTTTTTGTACATGGATATTTACCATTTAATATTACTGATTTACATGTACAGGGTTTTATAAATGGTATAATTACTTCTTTAGGCGCTGGAATTTATGAAGAGATACTCTTCCGGCTTCTGCTATTAAGCATTCTTTATCTGGTTATAGTTAAAGTTCTTAAACTCAATGCAATAATAGGTTCTTTCCTTAGTATACTAATATGTGCCTGCATTTTCTCTATTATGCATTATATAGGAATGGCAGGTGATAGTTTCTCAATGAGCAGCTTCTTGTTCCGTGCAGTCGCAGGGTTTATTTTGTCAGCAATCTTTATTTTTCGCGGTTTGGGAATTGCAGTTTATACACATGCTATTTACGATATCCTGATAATCCATAAGGCTTATTCATAGCACGGTATAGCCGAAGCCAAGTTTGAAGTGTCTAAAGTCAAAAATAAAGAGAGTAATTGATTAGTAATTTAGGCTAAAATTTGTAATAATATCAAGAATTGAAAATATGATTAATAAGTATGTAAACAAATTTTTACAGATTTAAGACGTAATGGAGTGCCATTTAAATGGAAAATATAATAGTAGGTATTACGGGAGCCAGCGGTGTAGTTTATGGGCAACGTCTTTTGCAGGCTTTGAGTGATAAATCCTATCCTATTCACTTAAGTGTATCCGAGGCTGCTGTAAAAGTGATTGAAAGTGAATTAAACCTCTCCTTAAACCTGAACGACTTCGACATCAAAAAATTTATAGACAGGAAAAACCACAGTGTAATTTACCACCATATATCAGATATCGCTGCATCTATTTCAAGCGGTACATTTAAAACCAGGGCAATGATTATAACACCATGCAGTATGAACACACTCTGTTCAATAGCAAATGGGATTGCATCAAATCTCATTCAACGTACCGCCAGTGTAACTCTAAAAGAGGGAAGGAAATTGATTGTTGTACCACGTGAGACCCCACTAACATCTATTCACCTGGAGGGTATGTTAAAATTGTCAAAGGCACAAGCTTGTATTCTACCAGCTATGCCCGGATACTATTACCATCCAAAAAACATCGATGATCAGATAGACTTCATAGTAGGAAAGATCCTCGACTATATCGGCATAGAATATCCACCATATACAAAAAAAGCTATGGGGAATTGGGATACATGGATCCAGAATTGATGATTAAATAAACATACAGGATAAAAATTACTATAAAGTTTAAAACTTACAATGAATGACAATAAGAAAAAGAGTCGAGTAGGTTTCTGGATTGCAACTTCACTGGCAATATTCTTCTTTCTTTGCAGCATAGCATTCTTTTCTTCGTTGATGGGGCTTCTCATGATAAAAGGCGCACTCTCACCACATGAGGAAGAAGGAAAGACAAAAAAACTAAGCCGAAACCTTAATAGAAGGAACAGGTACTGATAAAGTACTCATAATCCCCGTCAAAGGTGTTATTACAGCACAATCATCCATGAAACTTTTCCAGGAAACACAAAGTGTGGTTGAAAGTGTAACACAACAACTTGAGCAGGCACGTGATGATAATGACGTAAAAGCAGTGATATTGGAGATTAACAGTCCCGGTGGTGGGATTACAGCAAGTGATATCATTTATAAAGAAATCCTGGAATTCAAAGAGAAGACAACCAAAAAGAATAATCGTAAGCATGCAGGATGTTGCGGCATCAGGTGCTTATTATATTTCAGCTGCTGCTGATCAGATCATCTCTCATCCAACGACAGTTACAGGGAGTATAGGTGTAATCATGCCTCTTCTAAATATAACTGATCTGGTAGAAAAATACGGTATTAAAGACACTTCTGTAAAATCCGGAGATATGAAGAATATAGGCTCGCCACTTAAAAAGATGTCTTACGCAGAGAAAAAGGTTTTACTCGATATTGTAGACGAAATGTATACAAGGTTTCTGAATATTATTGCTGACGGCAGAAATATGGAAATAGAAGATGTTAGAAAGTTGTCGGATGGCAGAATATATACCGGTAAACAGGCACTGGAAAATGGCCTGGTAGACCAACTGGGCTATATGGATGATGCAATAACTTTAGCTAAAGAGATATCAGGTTTAAAAGAAGCAAAAATCATAAAATACAAGAAAAATGTTTGATCTGGCAGAAATCTTTGCAGGCTCAATGGATAATTTATTTGGTAATCGTACAATAAAGATTGGAATAAATGCCACCGCAACAGATAATGATTTCCCGAGATTTATGTACTTATGGACAGGATACCAACAAAATTATCTCTTCAAATGGCCTGCATTTAATTAAAAAACCACAAATCATGTTTTCAAATCAAGAAAAAGTCTAAATATCCGTAAACAAGAATACCCCAAAGGCACAGAAAACAGATTTTGGAAATTTGACACTTAAAGATGGAATTATGAAAAAAACCATCAACATTTCACCTTTATCCATAATATACAGTATTAATGTCCTCTCCCTCCAAACCTACAGGAATATTTGATGTGAAGAACGAAGATTGGCTCCAACAAATTCTACGAATTTTAGACTTGTTATGAAACTTCTAAATCAAACCATAGAAAATATCGAGGAGGTCTCGATAGACTCAGATGGAAATATAAGAGATAGATTAAATAATCTGGCCATTCCTGCCGGAAGCCTTGGACGATTGGAAGAGTTTGCAACTATTTACGCCTCTATAAAGGATCAACAGAAGCGACAATAAGACACAAAGTTGTTTTTACAATGGCTGGAGATCATGGAGTCTCCAGTGAAGGTGTAAGCGTTTTTCCTCAAGAGGTAACCAGGCAGATGGTAAATAACTTTCTCGATGGAGGAGCCACTATAAGTGTTTTCGCACGACATGCAGGGGCAAGGGTAGTTGTAGTTGATTGTGGCGTAAAGGCTGATTTTGAGCCTGTTGAGGGTTTAAAGATAAAAAAGGTTGGTTATGGAACTGGTAATATTGCATGCGGGCCGGCAATGTCCAGAGAACAGGCAATAAAGTCTCTGGAAGCGGGCATAGAAGTTCTTAACGAAGAACTCTGCAACGGTCTGGACATTGTTGCCACTGGAGATATGGGAATAGCCAATACTACACCAAGTAGCGCAATAATTGCATGTTTAACGGGAGTAGACGTAAGTAAAGTAACCGGAAGAGGTACCGGTTTAGATGATGAGGGTATGGAAAAGAAGATAAGTATTATCAAGAGAGCATTAGATGTTAATAAACCTGACACATCAGACCCGATAGACATACTCTCAAAGGTAGGCGGATTTGAAATTGGCGGTATTGCGGGTCTGTGCCTCGCTGCAGCACGTCACAGGATACCAGTATTGATTGACGGATTTATCTCTACTGCCGCCGCATTGATAGCATGTACCATAGAACCCAAGGTAAATAACTATCTCATATCGTCTCATACATCCGCAGAAAATGGCCATAATATCGCACTGGAGAAATTGGGGAAAAAAGCAATCTTAGATCTGGATTTAAGACTCGGAGAAGGTACCGGTGCTGTATTGGCAATGAGTTTGATTGAGGCTGGTGTAAGTATCCTGACACAGATGGCATCATTTACTGAAGCCGGAGTCTCCGTACCACACCTTCATAAATGAAAATGTCACACTGAATGAAACACTGGCAATTTTATTTATTTTTAAGCACAGCTTATAGTATTCTTGACAATCACTTTCAATATTAGTTCTCCCCTACTGCCTCTTATGGTATTCTATATTTTTCAAAGTAAACTAAGAACTTAATATTATTAACTTATGAAGAAAGTAGAAATAATATCTGTTGGTTCTGAACTTGTTTGCGGCCAAATCAGAGATTTGAATGCACCATTTGCCGCATCAAAACTAACAGAACTTGGCTTCAATGTTATAAATCAATCAATTGTAGGTGACAATCCTCAAGATTTAAGACTTGCGCTTCAAACTGCATCGGAGAGAGCAAATCTGGTTATAATAACAGGAGGATTAGGGCCCACGATGGATGACATTACAAGGGAAACTGTTGCCGACTTCTGTGATGTTAAATTAATAACAGATGATAATTCCGTAAATCATATTGAGAGCTTAATTAAAAGCGCACATAGCCACAAGTATATTAATAACTTAAAGCAGGCAATGATACCTGAGAGTGGTATTGTCATCCATAACTCAACAGGGACAGCTCAAGGCTTTCTTGTAAGCACCTCTCAATCCAGTATTATTTGCCTACCGGGTGTACCTGCCGAGATGACGTTAATGTTTGAGGATTGGGTTATCCCATACATTCTTCGAGAATCAGATGATAGAAGAGAAAAATGTACCAGGGTAATTAATACATTTGGGATGTCAGAATCTATACTTGATGAGAAAACCAAGGAAATAATTCAACCTGATGAGCATTTGTCTTACAGCACGCTTGTAAATGATGGCATAGTTTCCATACGTATCACAGTAAGCGATGTAGAAGAGGAAAAAGTAATCTCTATACTTAATGAGATTGAAGAAAATATTTGCATGGAGCTGGGAAAATTTGTTTTTAGTAAAGGTGAAGATACTCTTGAAGATACTATTTCAAAACTTTTAAAGAAACATTCCACAACATTGGCAGTCGCCGAGTCCTGTACCGGAGGGCTGGTTTCAAATCTGTTGACAAATGTCCAGGGTAGTTCAGATTTCTTTTCAGGAGGAATCGTTTCTTATAGTAATAAGGCAAAGAAAGACCTGCTCAACGTTTCAGAAAAACTCATTGAAGAATATGGGGTAATAAGTGCAGAGGTTGCAAAGGCAATGGCTTCCGGCGTAAGAGAACGAATACAGACTGATATAGGATTGGCTGTTACCGGAATAGCCGGACCTGCCGGTATTGAGGAAGGAATTGACCAGGGAAAACCTGTGGGACTGGTTTATGTAGCAACCGCAATAAATGAAGATCTGAAATGTGAGGAATATCGCTTTTTCGGCTCAAGAATAGATATAAAAAAACGTGCTGCAAATGCAGTACTGAACACGTTGAGATTACATTTGTTAGGAAAAGCAGCAAGATGCTGAAAACATGCTAATTTGCTCTGCAATCCTATGTATTCAATTTTTGTCCCTTTGCTCTGCGTCTTTTAATTATTGCCCTTCCGCCTTTTGTCCTCATTCTCTTGCGAAAACCACACATTCTGACTCGTTTAATTGAGCTTTTCCTGACTCTTATTTTCATAAAATCTTCCTTTGTTGAGTGGTAACTCTTTGTACCGGTTTACCTTAGAGTGTTTTTATCATATTACACGGCATAGTACCCGCTTGATTACGCAATTCAAACGTTCGTTGGACGCTTCCCTATAAAATTTAAGAATTACGCAAAAGTATAGATTTTATAGAATGATATATATTTGTCAAACAAAAGATATTTTTTTTAAAATATACTTTAATAAAAGTCATAAAATCGTATTGACATAAGTACTTAGACTTGATAGCATGTTTCAAAAGCGTTGCGTTTCATTGTAATGGACTTTCACAAAAGAAAGGGGTGTGATTAAGTGCAAACTACTACAAAGAGAGATTTATGTGAGAAAATAGTACGAAAAACTAATAATTCACAATTACTTGTCAAAGAAACGATTCAAATGTTCCTAGACAGAATCGTTGAGGAATTGTCACAAGGCAACCGGATAGAATTGAGAGACTTTGGTGTATTTGAAGTTAAGAAAAGAGCGGCAAGGAAAGCAAGAAATCCCCGCACCGGAGAAGAAGCCTTTGTACCTGCCAAAAATGTCGTTGTTTTCAAGGTGGGGAAATTAATGAAAGAAAGTGTAAACAACAGCACAAACAACAACTCAAATACAGCAGATCCATCTTAAAATCAGAAATCATACCACGGAAAAGCCAGTTTCAGGATCTTTTGTTCTAACTAACACAAGGTTAGTATCATAATAATATTTGACAATTTCTAATAAGTTAAATACTACTGCCACAACCCCACCTCTATAACATATTCAATCTACACTAAATAAGACAGACTATAACCACCCTTAATCCCATCTAGAAGGTAAATGGAAGAACAGATCTTTAGTTATATGCAAAACCAGGAGAATGAAATTGTACGCCTGGCAGATGAGTTAATTGGCGCTAACACCGTAAATCCACCCGGTAATGAGCGTTTGGCTGTAAACATAGTAGAAAAACATTTTAAAACACTTGGCATTCGGTACGATATTTTTGAAAAAATTGCGGGAAGAGCAAATATAGTTGGATATATTGGTAATAGGAGCCCGACATTACTCGTTGCCTGTCACCTGGATGTAGTTCCACCTGGTAATGGATGGGACACAGACCCTTTTAAGTCAGTTGTAAGAAATGGTAGAATTTACGGACGTGGAGCAAACGATAATAAGGGACAAATGGCTTCCATGTTGGTACTGGCAAAGCTCTTAAAAGACAACGAATCAAGACTTAATGGTAGTTTCTTATTAATTGGCGCGGCTGATGAAGAAAAAGGTTCGGACTTAGGGTTAAAATATTTACTTGATGAATGTGGGATATCTGCAGATTTTGCAATTATACCAGACGTTGCACACAATATGAAAATAATAGACGTTGGAGAGAAAGGAGCTTTATTCCTGAACATAACGTCATACGGTAAACAAGCCCACGGTTCAACACCGGAAAAAGGATCTAATGCTATATGGAATATGGTTGAGTTACTTAATCAATTAAAGAATATAAAATTCCAGCGCTTGTCTCATGAATTATTTTCCCATCCAACCTTAAATCTTGGTACTATCTCTGGTGGAGCAGCACATAATATCGTTCCTGCCAAATGCGAGGTAAAACTTGATATCCGTTATTTACCTGGTGAGACAGAAAAGGAAATAGTGGGCAATATTAATGATATAATTACTTCAATAAAAAAGAATAATCCAACCTCAAAGTTTGATATTACTGTTGATGCACATCTGCCCCCTACTCAAGTGCCGGCAGATAATCCGCTGGTTAACATAATTGCAATGCATTCTGAATCTGTTCTCGGAGCAAAACCAATACCCATGGGGTTTTCGGGTGTAACGGTAACTAAACAACTAATAGAAAAAGGTATTATGGCGGTTGGATTTGGCCCTGGCGATGAAGACCAGTCTCATATAGCAAATGAATCTATAGAGATACAAGAGTTGATAAATTTTGGAAAGATTATGGGCCTTATAATTTTTGATATACTTAAATAATTCTGCCTTAAAATATTTTTGAGAAAAATAAAAATCGTCTTGACTCTGATTCTATGAAATATATAATTTGATTACAAATAGAATTGTAATACAAGAGTAAGTGTTTCACATCAGAAAAATATTTAAGCTTTATAATTAAAGTTTTATTTTTACAGTTTAAAAAAGAGTAAAAGATGGTTTCCAATTTCAGGGTACACATAAACAAGAGTTATAAGAAAATGAAAAGGTTGGCTTTCCTGAAAGAACGGTATAAAAAGCTTATATTAGAACCTAGAAAAGAGATAGAATCTGAGATAGATAAGGACTTAAAAGAAGAAGAAAGCGTCAAGGACTCAAATGTTAAATGTCTTCATTAATAAAATGATTAGATTTAACGTTTTCATATTTCGCAACTATTCTAAATCATTCCTAATCAAATATAATACTTTTAACACCATTCCCAAATAGTGATGAAGTATTTATAATTCACTATTCTTTTTTTCTTGAAAAATCTTTTCCTGTTTTATATTTTAGTTTTGTTTTAGTAAATACATAATCAACATATTCTGCGAATTTGAATAATGTCGGGGCGTGGCTCAGCTTGGCTAGAGTGCCTGCCTTGGGAGCAGGAGGTCGCTGGTTCAAATCCAGTCGCCCCGACCATTTAACTCAACAACTTACGACATTCTTGATGATTCTCATTTTCATCAATTGTCGCCAAATTGTCGCCAGAATTTAAAATCTGGATAGTAGATCGTAGCTTTTCTGGACTTAAATGGGCATACCTCTGAGTAGTTTTAATATCCTTATGCCCAGCCAAACCTCCAACTGAATAAAGATCAGCCCCCCTTTGTACCAACCTTGAACAAAAATCATGGCGGAGGTCATGGAAGCGAAAGTTCTCAACACCTGCACTCCTACACGTGTCCCTGAAAGACTTACTAATCCACCAATGGCGATAAGGTTTGCTTCCCTCACCATAACCAAATACATAGTTATTTTTCTTGTCCACAAATAACGTCTTAAGTATATTGTGAACATTCTCACTCATTGGAACACTATGCGGTTCACCATTCTTTGTTCTCTCCAGGATGATCATCTCAGAGAATGTGTTGACTTCACTCCACTTGAGATAAGCTATGTTTGATAATCTCAAGCCTGTCTCCCTCGCAATCACTACAATGGGTTTTAACCATTCTGGCAGGGCACTCATTAACTTCTTTTCCTCATCTGGAAAAAGATATCTTACCCGCCTGACATCACCGCTTGGAATCTTAATCCTGGCAAAAGGGGTCTCATCAACCAATTCCCAATTACGAATAGCCAAATTATAAGCATGACGTAATAGACGAAGCTCGTGGTTGATAGTAACATCCCCCACCCCGTCCATACGCCTATCCGTAACAAATTTAGCTATATGACTGGGTTTTACATCACTGAGTAACTTCTTACCAAAACACTGAAGTATCCTTTTTGAGAAATAGATGTCGTTTTTGTAGGTAATTGCTCCCTTGTTTGGTTTAGAATGCTCAGCAAGGTATTTATCAATCAGGATTGCAACAGTTATCTTGTTCCCTTTGGGTTTCTTAAAGAAGGAACCTTCAATAATCTCCGTCCTGATTTTTGCCTCTCTCGCTTGAGCAGATTTTCGATTGCGTGTTCCAAGGCTTTTTTCTACCTTTTTACCGTCATGCCGTATTTTAGTCCACCAAATTTGGCCTCTTAAAAACATGATATACCTCCCTTCCGAAGCCTGAACAGTGTCTGCATGACTGTTACGGATTGATTATATATCACTATCAAGAAATTTTTCAATAATTTTTTATCAATTTCCTCTTCCTTATTACAAGTTCGCTTCATACTCTCCATCATCTTGTCTATATCCTGAAGATCAAAGAGAACACGTTTACCTAATTTGATAGAGGGAATCCTGCCTTGGCTAGCCAACTCATACAATGATTTGACTGGTAAACTCGTGTACTCAGAAACTTCATTAATGTTTACGTATCGTCTATTTGTCATATTCTTCTATTTATGACCG
>CAXGMX010000003.1:0-30439 GCA_964010955.1 uncultured bacterium | reverse complement strand
CTTCATTACTCACTAACCTCCTTAACCATATATACAAAAATATGACTAATAATGTTCCGTATTTTATATTTTTGATGTGAGTCCAAATGTAAGTTAATTCTTTTGATTGCTACAGGTTACGTATGGAGATTTAGCTTTGACTTTTATTTAAAATTCATGTAATTTTGCACTCTTACTCTGGGGATGGGACTGATTGCCCACATCACAATAGCAATATTGGATGTGGGCAATCTTTATGAAGACCCAGGTGGAATAGCCAGAAGTTTTTTAGAGAAGATTAATGAAAAGAGATTACAACTTGAACAAAAAATTTAGAAAGGTGAAAGAATGGTAAAAGAATTTTTCCGGAGTAGTTTTTTATACAAAGTAATTTTTAACGCTTTTTATTGTGGCTTTCATATCACAAGGGTTGGTATATGCAAAATCTTCAAGGGATCATGCGCAGAAGGCTCAGCTTCAAAAAGTAGAAGCAGATACGAAACATGCTGTAAAGGCTCAGAGAGCAGCATCCTTTAATGATAAGTCAATACCCAGGCTCTGGTGGCTTGCTCCGCTCGGTGCAGTTTGTGCACTGTTCTTTGTTCGCAAATTCTATAAAGAAGTGATGGGTTACCCTGAGGGTGACAAAAAGATGGTTGAGATTGCCGAGCATGTTCGAGAGGGGGCTTTTGCCTATTTGAAACAGCAATACAAGGTTGTTGCCATATTCTTTATATTTGTATTCATTGCACTCTTAATACTCTCTTTTGGATTAAAGATTCAATCCGGATTTGTGCCATTTGCCTTTCTGACAAGCGGATTCTTGTCTGGGCTTGCAGGATACCTGGGAATGAAGATGGCAACAAATGCAAGCGCAAGGACAACAGAAGGGGCAAAGAAGTCATTGGATCAGGGTTTGAAGATAGCCTTTAGAAGTGGTGCAGTAATGGGTTTAATTGTTGTTGGACTGGGTCTTTTAGATGTATCTGTTTGGTTCTTTGTACTTCGGAAGTTTACAGATATTTCCCTTACTGAGATGGCCGTAATACTTCCCTGTTTTGGTATGGGTGCAAGTTTTCAAGCCCTCTTTGCAAGGGTAGGAGGAGGTATTTTCACAAAGGCTGCAGATGTGGGTGCTGACCTGGTCGGAAAAGTTGAAGCAGGTATCCCCGAAGATGATCCCAGGAATCCCGCAACCATTGCTGATAATGTTGGTGACAATGTTGGTGATGTTGCAGGGATGGGTGCTGATCTGTATGAATCATATTATGCCTCAATACTAGCCAGTGCTGCATTGGGTATTGCTTGTGGATTAGGCATTGCAGGACTTGTGTTACCGATGTGCATCGCAGGTATTGGAACTATTCTATCTATCTTAGGTATCCGACTTGTAAAAACCAAAGAAGGGGCATCGCAAAAGGAACTTTTGAAATCTTTAGCAAAGGGTGTAAACGTCAGCTCAATCTTAATAGTGATACTGTCTGCAGTTGTTATAAAGTATTTGCTTCCCGGACATTTTGGGATTTGGGGTTCGATAGTTACGGGTTTAATTGCCGGTATAATAATAGGAAAAGGAACTGAATTCTTTACATCTGCTGATCATGGCCCTACAAAAGGCATTGCCGACCAGGCGAAGACAGGTTCTGCTACACTGATTATAGATGGTGTTGCTACAGGTATGCTGTCAACCATAATTCCTGTAACCACCATTGCTGTTGCCATTATGTTAAGTTTTATATTTGCAGGTGGGTTTGCAAGTACAGCGATGGGGCTCTATGGTATCGCTATTGCCGCAGTAGGTATGTTGTCAACGCTTGGGATAACTCTTGCAACCGATGCTTACGGTCCTATTGCAGATAATGCCGGTGGTAATGCCGAGATGAGTGAACAGAAGCCAATAGTCAGAGAAAGGACAGATGCCCTTGATTCTCTTGGAAACACGACAGCCGCTACAGGTAAGGGTTTTGCCATTGGATCTGCTGCCTTGACAGCTATGGCATTATTAGCAGTATTTGTAGAGGAAGTTAAGATAGGTTTGGAAAGGACAGGTATTCATGCTGTTCAAATAGCTGGTCGTACAGTGGAAACTACAGGACTTCAAATAGCTGACTTAATGGATTATTACAATATTACACTGATGAACCCTAAAGTTCTTGTAGGTATTTTTATTGGTTCTATGGTGTCATTTGTATTCTGTGCTTTGACTATGAAGGCTGTCGGTAGGGCAGCGGGAAAGATGGTAGAAGAAGTAAGAAGGCAGTTCAGGGAAATAACGGGTATAATGGATGGGACAGGCAAGCCTGATTATGCATCGTGTGTATCCATAAGCACAAAGGGTGCTCAGAGGGAAATGATGCTTCCATCATTTCTGGCAATATTTATTCCTATAGTTGTCGGCCTGATTTTAGGTGTTCCTGGAAGTATGGGATTGCTGGTCGGAGGATTATCAACAGGGTTTCTCCTGGCCATCTTCATGGCAAATGCAGGTGGCGCCTGGGACAACGCGAAGAAATATATAGAAACAGGACAGCATGGTGGTAAGGGTTCTGACGCTCACAAAGCAGCTGTCGTTGGTGACACTGTGGGAGATCCTTTCAAGGATACATCCGGCCCGTCACTGAACATTCTTATTAAGTTAATGTCAATTGTTTCAGTTGTCTTTGCCGGGCTTATAGTGAAGTTTTCACCAAAAATTGGAGCTTTATTACATCTTAATTAAATAAATGCTGTGAGAGGTAGGGGCGAATGCCTGCCTGACGGTAGTTTGGTGGGTTTACCCTACATCTATGAATACGTTGTATACATTGGTTCTTCGACTATAACATATTATGTCAAAAATGAATGAAGAAACAAACAAGAGTAGTTTTACGGTCTGTCCTAACTCAAGCTGTGAATATAATCACCACATGAAAGGGGCAAACTTTTGCACGCTTTGCGGTACCTTACTGTATCAGAGATGTGATGATTGTTTGGCTGCAAATCCAAAATATGCAAAATTTTGTCACTACTGTGGTACGAGCCTGCTGGAGCTTAGGTCGATAGAGGGACAATATGAAGATGTAGAAGATGCATAGGTTGAGCATCGGTTGCCCGATATTGAGTAAGATGGGGCTGTACTGTACGTTGGACAGATTGCGTCATAACATGCCGGTTCAATCTGCCTGTCCAACTTCGTCATTCTAGCGGGCAAGTCGTAGATCCGCCAAAGGCGTGGCCGGAACCAGCGGTAAAATTCTGTTAAAAGGTCAGCCCGTAGTGTTAAGCTTTTCGGAGGTGTCAATACGATAGATTCAAAAGGAATTGCGGTTGAGTGTGCGAAAATCGCTGATAAGAAGAAGGCACAGAATATAATTATACTTGATATCAGCAAGCTTACGTCTGTTACAAGATATTTCGTAATTTGTACAGGAATCAATGAACGGCAACTTTATACCATAGCCGATGAAGTAGAAAAAGAGTTGAAGAAGCTTTCAATTAGAAAATTTGGAATAGAAGGATACCGGGAAGCAAAATGGATACTCATTGACTATGGCGATGTCATAGTGCATCTCTTTGACAAAGAAGTGCGAAGCTATTATGACTTGGAGTTACTCTGGGGAGATGCACCCAAGGTCAAATGGTAAGTGTGCATTAAGAATTATTGTTTAAGGTAAAAAACTGTTTGCCTTCTTTAGTTTTTGAGGAAGATATTTCTCAATTACATAGTTTAATCCATGCTTTGCCAGTGCCTGCTGTTCTGCTCTCACGCCCATCTTTAACATTTGATTAATTGCCTTCTGCCACTCCTTATACTGTTTTATAAACGGATCGTTCTTCAAAGCGTCTTTTGCTCTCTTGATATCTACGTCCTTTAATGGATGAGTTGGGAGTTTGTAGTCAATGATATCCTGCGGTGTTATGCCGAGGTATCGTGCATTTGGTACGCAGAAATACTGGTTAATGTGTGCCGCATTTCCTGATCCTACCTTAAGGGTTCTGTATATGTTGCTGATACCATAAGGGTCTCCATCAACAAAGACATAAACAGGGATCTTTTTCCCCTCTGACAAACGCCTGATAAATCTTCTGCATGCCCTGGTTGGCACTCCTCCCATAGAGATTAATATGCAGTTTGCCTTCTTCCAGTAATTGTGTTTTACAAGTCTTTGGAACATTCCGGCAGTCTCTATTACCAGTACAAACTTTGCGTTGGTTTCAAATTTCAGGTGTTCGGTTGAAATGGGAATAGAGTATGCGCCTGAACCGAACTTGGTGCAATCAATCTTGAGCTGTTTCCCGGTTTCCTGATCTTTATCTATTACTATTAACTTTCCGGCGACATCTCCTCCCTTCTCTTCCGGGATAAAACCCAATTGCTCTCTATTGACCTCAAACATTGCTTCAACATCATCTATTACGGTATCTGATTCAGGTTGTTCTTCAAAACGCGCTTCGTCCCAATTCTTGGATACATAATAAGCCTCTCTCTTTGTGGCTATATCATCTTTTTCAATGAGTTCCTTGGAAAGGGACATCACTCTCAGTGTCTGGGCAAATGTCTTTACGGTATTCACCGTTAAAGTACGGGATTTTTTCTGCCCGATAAGTTCTAAAAAACCTCTCTTTGGAATGTATTTGACATTGCTCAATGAACGAATCGGAAAAGACATACTGGGTTTTTGTTTCTTGGTGATCTTGTTGTGAATGGTGGACGCAGATTCTTCTATTTTCTTTAATGTTTTTGTCATGATCTACTCCTTTCAAGGATATCTGTCAGGTTATTGACTATTTTTTTCTCCTGCCTGTCGTTCAGGCTTAATATTTCCTTTAGTGCTACTCCTATGTGTGGTATGTATTTTTTTATATATGATTTCTTCTTGAATTCATCAGCCGCCTTTCTTTTTCTCTTAATAAATGTAGATAGGTGTCGTCCGCACTCTTGTAAGGCTAATTTGACTTCTTTTTCAATTTCAGGATAATGTGCTATTGCCTCCTTGCTTTCTGATGTAAAGGGAACCCAGACAGATGCGAGGTGTACCATAAGGAGCACTGGTCCTGATGGAAGCGCACCGGCAGATTGCTGTAGCCCATAATTTCTCCATGAAGTGCCCATTACAGATTCGGCAATAACACATGCTGACTGCTGGTATAGCAAGGGGACTCTATTGGCGAATCTTAGTAATCGAATTAATCCCTCTTCCGGCAAGTCTCCTCCGTATGCCAGTCCAACTTCAATTTGAAAAGGGTTGCCTCTGTATACTGATGGAGGCCGTGTATTTGAAGTGAAGAAATCTGCATTGATCTGTTTTTTGTAGGCCTTTTATGATGGATTCCTCGCCGATTGGAGAGATGCAATCTGTAGGGGGATTCATGATCTTTGTTAATTTGATTGCTTTGAAAAGGGCATCAGCTTCCTGGACTGCGATTCTTGATGGCCGGGCTTTTTCATATAAACCTGCTTTTTCACAAATTTCTTTTGCAACCCTGGCGCTCACTCTGGAAAAATCGCTAGTAAGAAAGGCTCGGAGATTCTTTGCTTTTGTGTCATGAAGCATCTTTATCAAGATTCCCAGCTCAATTCCATAGGGGTGGGGCTTTATTTCTTTCGGATCTACCGGTAACTCTTTTGACGCCCTGGGATAACTTGTTTCCTTACCTTCGGGGTTGATGTATGTTATATCAGTGTGTGGATTGGCGATGGATGTTTGTTCAATGTATCCGTCTACAGACTGCCGGCCTTTCTGGTATCTAGCTTCCAGCTCAATAACGACTTTTGTTCCTCTTTTGGAGTCGTAATCCACTATCTCGTCTTTGATAATACGTGGTTCATTCTTTTGTGTGTCTACGACGAGGCTGTAATGATGCGCTGGTTTTTTCGGTGATATCTTTGAGGTTATCAGTATCGGTTTACCGGTTGTCAGTTGGCCATACATCCCAGCTGCTGATATGCCTATTCCCTGTTGTCCTCTTGACATCTTAAGTCTATGGAACTTTGAACCGTATAGTAACTTGCCAAAAATTTTTGGTATCTGTGATTTTAGAATACCAGGGCCATTGTCTTCAATGGTAACCTTGAATCTGTCTTCCGTATTTTTTACCTGATTTATCCTGACTTTAATATCAGGGAGAATTTTTGCTTCTTCACAGGCATCAAGTGAGTTGTCAATGCCTTCTTTAATAGTTGTAAGCAAGGCTTTTCTGGGGTTGTCGAATCCAAGTAAATGCCTGTTCTTTGTAAAAAATTCACTAACAGAAATCTCGCGTTGCTTTTTAGCAAGGTCATGAGCTGTGATCTTGTGTCCTTTTTCTGTCAGTTTTTGGTTTTTTTTGAGGTTGCCATTTCTGATAATTTCTTTTAATTGGTAGTTGTCTCTTTATCTTCCATGATTTTTTCTGCAATTACTGCAAAGATCTGCTCCTTTATGATCTGTATCACTTATAGTGTTTGATAAAAACATAACGCATTTGTTATTTGTACAATGGCGAAGTCCATATGTATGTCCCAATTCATGAACGGCTTCAATAATTATCCTTTTTCTAAACAGAGTAAGATCCTCCGGGAGATCGTAAAATTCCTGTCTAAGCCTTGTTAAGGAAATTACTGCTATCTTTTTCTTTATTTCTGCTTCTCCAAAAACGAATGTACGCTCAGGTACATATAAATCTACGTCTACTATTCCCAGTATCCTGTCATATCCCGTTAATCTTAATTTGTGTATTCGTTTCAGAATTTTTGTTGAATGATACTGTTTTTTCTGCTTGTGATATGCATAAGTTGGATCTTCTAATTGTCTGCCAATGTCTATTTTTACATTAAATCTATCTTCAAGTTCTTTTTGTGTGTAATGTAGAATTTCCTTGTCTATGGTTCCTATCGGGATGATACAAACTTTTTTCCTCATAGAAGTACTTGATGCGTAATTTGTTTTGTGGCTGCATTTCCCATTAATAGTAACAGTGGTATTAGAATTGAAAGTTTTCTACAGCATTTTGGAACTGATATCATATCTTGACAAAGACAACCGTTATTTATTACTCCGGTTTGCCAGTAAAAAAATAGAGTTTTCTATCAATGGTTGATAGATTCACATGATATTGCGGTTTGCTTACTTTTTGAGTGTGGAGTGTGGAGATAAAACTGAAAAGCGTATTGGTTGGAGAGAGATCAATATTAAAATATATAATCTGTATTCCTGCCGGTGCTAGATTTTAAACTTACGATTCACCGTTTAAATTACTGTTTAAACCAGTGCCATGCGTTTTGATAATCTCAAGTGCCTGGTGGTTTGTAAAACCCTCTTTGCAGAGAGAGGCATAAAAATTATGCATAAGCTTTGCCATTGTCTTCTGCAAGTCCATGCATTGCGGCAGTATTTCATTCAGGAACCGCAAGCCTTGTTCTACCTCAATCTGTGCCATTAAATGTTTTAAATTGTCGTCCGCTTTGTCTTCCACTGTGTTATATAAACATTCTTACGAGTAAAAAATAGACCATCGTGATTAGCGTAATCACGCTAAATTGAATCCACAAATGTCTAAATCCTTGTATAACTAATCGCATTGTTTCCCCCCTACCATATATTGTAGATATTTTTAGGTACTGTACGACATTTGTGCAAAATGTCAAGTATTTTTTATAATATTTTTGGTTTGGGAAAAATTGACAAATATAAAAGTAACAGATTTCTGCTATCTTGCCTGATTTCATGGTTTTAGAGGGTTTTGCCACATTTTAGCATTTATTTTGTACCTTTTTAAGCTGAAAATAACAGAAATAATTATATCAATGTTTGATATGTTGGTAAATATGATTATCGTCTGCTATGGCAAGCACTTACAAGTATTAATTGAGTTGGTTATTGTATTTTTTATTTTTTATTGACAATTTTCTAATTTTGTATATACTCGACGGTCTTGTTCATTGAAAATTGACAACATAAAAGCGTAGGGTGTGTAACTTATAAGTTACTTTAGTAGTTGCCGTTATGATTGGTGCTAAGAAAGTAACGAGTGGTTAAAAAGCTTAAGTGAGTTCTTTAAATTTTTGAAGGGTTTGATCTTGGCTCAGAACGAACGCTGGCGGCGTGGATTAGGCATGCAAGTTGAACGAGGATATATCCTTCGGGATATAAGCCGAGTGGCACAAGGGTGAGCAATGCATAGATTACCTACCTTTAGGATAAGGACAACTTTGTGAAAACGGAGCTAATACTTAATAATACAAAAGAAAATAATTTTCTTTTGTCAAAGGGAGGGTAGCAATACCTTTCGCCTAGAGAGGGGTTTATGTCCTATCAGCTTGTTGGTGGGGTAATAGCCTACCAAGGCGAAGACGGGTAGCCGGTTTAAGAGGATGGTCGGCCACACTGGGACTGAGACACTGCCCAGACTTCTACGGAAGGCTGCAGTCGAGAATCTTTCGCAATGCCCGAAAGGGTGACGAAGCGACGCCGCGTGGGTGAAGAAGGCCTTCGGGTTGTAAAACCCTGTCAGGAGTTATGAAATGTAAGTGCGCTAATATCGTGCTTATTTGACAAAGGCTCCAAAGGAAGCCACGGCTAACTCTGTGCCAGCAGCCGCGGTAATACAGAGGTGGCGAGCGTTGTTCGGAATTATTGGGCGTAAAGAGCACGTAGGTGGGTTTGCAAGTCAGATGTGAAAGCCTTCTGTTCAACGGGAGAATTGCATCTGAAACTGCTAATCTTGAGTATAGGAGGGGAGAATGGAACTTCTGGTGGAGCGGTGAAATGCGTAGATATCAGAAGGAACGCCGGCGGCGAAAGCGATTCTCTGGCCTATTACTGACACTCAGTGTGCGAAAGCTAGGGGAGCAAACGGGATTAGATACCCCGGTAGTCCTAGCCGTAAACGATGGGCACTAAGTAGAGGGGATTACCTATGTTCTCTCTGCCGTAGCTAACGCATTAAGTGCCCCGCCTGGGGAGTACGGCCGCAAGGCTAAAACTCAAAAGAATTGACGGGGGCTCGCACAAGCGGTGGAGCATGTGGCTTAATTCGATGCAACGCGAAAAACCTTACCGGGGCTTGACATGATAGAAGTAGGAACCTGAAAGGGGGACGAACGGTATCCAGTCCGTAGCTATTACAGGTGTTGCATGGCTGTCGTCAGCTCGTGTCGTGAGACGTTGGGTTAAGTCCCCTAACGAGCGAAACCCTTGTTTTTAGTTACCAGCGGGTTATGCCGGGTACTCTAGAAAGACTGCCGTCGTCAAGACGGAGGAAGGTGGGGATGACGTCAAGTCATCATGGCCCTTATGCCCCGGGCTGCACACGTGCTACAATGGTCGGTACAGACGGAAGCGAAGCCGAGAGGTGAAGCGAATCCTAAAAAGCCGATCTCAGTTCGGATTGGAGGCTGAAATTCGCCTCCATGAAGTTGGAATCGCTAGTAATCGCGGATCAGCAATGTCGCGGTGAATATGTTCCCGAGCCTTGTACACACCGCCCGTCAAGCCACCCAAGCAGGATGCACCCGAAAACATTATATCTAACCAGGGCAACTTGGAGGAAAATGTTGAAGGAGTGTTTTGTGAGGAGGACTAAGTCGTAACAAGGTAGTCGTAGGAGAACCTGCGGCTGGATCACCTCCTTTCTAAGGAGTAAATCAAAGTAGGTACATCCGACGTCTTTTATGTTGTTATTTGTTTTTTTGAGTGTTTGGGGGTGCTAAACCGACTAATAAGTATGCTATAAGTTATTTTAAAATAAGGCGGAAAGTGGTCTAGGGCCTATAGCTCAGTTGGTTTAGAGCGTTCCCCTGATAAGGGAAAGGTCAGTGGTTCGAATCCACTTAGGCCCACCATCCTCAGATCTATTTATAATAGTAAAGTGAATTGATGAATTTATCTGGGGGTGTAGCTCAACTGGGAGAGCGCGGCCCTTGCAAGGCCGAGGTTAGCGGTTCGATCCCGCTCATCTCCATATTTTTATTAATAAAGATAGTAGGTAGTTCTTTGCTGTATTCATGTAAAGAAGTAAATGAATAGCATTAATTGTTCTTTGGCAATAAAAGCAATTTTGAAACGGTGTAACTACAATTAGAAATTTGGGTGATCAAGCTACTAAGGGTACATGGTGGATGTCTTGGTACCAAAAGCTGATGAAGGACGTGGCGGGCTGCGATAAGCTTCGGGGAGCTGCCAAACGAGCTTTGATCCGGAGAATTCCGAATTGGGAAACCTGTCGTAAGAAACACTTGTGTTTCTTTTGGTTCATACCGCGACATTATTATCTGAATAAATAGGGTAATAAGAGGAACGAAGGGAACTGAAACATCTAAGTACCTTCAGGAAAAGAAAGAAAAATCGATTTCCCCAGTAGCGGCGAGCGAAAAGGAAAGAGCCTAAACTGGCTATATGTAATAACCCTTATGTGTTGTATGGTCAGGGTCGAGGGAGTTGCGAGGAGTGAGATAAGGCTTGCTTAAAAAAACTGTTATTTCTAGCTGAATAAGCAGGAAAGCTTGACTATAAAGGGTGATAGTCCCGTAAGTGAAAGGAATAAAAGTTTTTTCTGTAATTTCCCGAGTAATGCCGGTCACGTGGAAACCGGCATGAATTAAGGAGGACCACCTCCTAAGGCTAAATACTTTTGGTAACCGATAGTGAACAAGTAGCGTGAGTGAACGATGAAAAGAACCCCTTTTAGGGGAGTGAAATAGAACCTGAAACCATGTACTTACAAGCGGTGGAAGCACAATATTAATTGAATTTATTTCTTTTAATTCGTGTAACCGCGTGCCTTTTGTATAATGAACCGGCGAGTTGTTGTTTGTTGCAGGTTAAGCCTATAATGGGTGAAGCCAAAGCGAAAGCGAGTGCTAACTGCGCGAATAAATGTAGCAGATAGCAGACCCGAAACCGAGTGATCTACCCTTGGTCAGGATGAAGTTCCGGTAAAACGGAATGGAGGTCCGAACGCATTTACGTTGAAAAGTGATGCGATGAACTGAGGGGAGGAGTAAAAGTCTAATCAAACTCGGAGATAGCTGGTTCTCCCCGAAATAGCTTTAGGGCTAGCCTTATGCAACCGTGTAGTAGGGGTAGAGATACTGATTGAGTATTGGGGCCCACCAGGCTACCGAGCACAATCAAACTCCGAATACTACTGCATTTGACATAGGAGTCAGACTATGGGGGATAAGCTCCGTAGTCGAGAGGGAAACAGCCCAGACCATTAGTTAAGGTCCCTAAAATGAGCTAAGTGAAAAAGGAAGTGAAAGTGCTAAGACAGCTAGGATGTTGGCTTAGAAGCAGCAATCATTTAAAAAGTGCGTAATAGCTTACTAGCCGAGTACTTTTGTGCCGAAAATTTGCGGGACTAAAGCTCATTACCGAAACTATGGATCCTAATCTTTTAGGATGGTAGGGGAGCGTTCTATGATAGGTTGAAGCCTTACTAAAAAGAGAGGTGGACGAAATAGAAGTGAGAATGCCGGTATAAGTAGCGATAATATAAGTGAGAATCTTATTCGCCGAAAGCCTAAGGTTTCCTGGGGAAGGTAAATCCGCCCAGGGTTAGCCGGTACCTAAGTCGAGGTCGAAAGGCGTAGACGATGGACAACAGGTTAATATTCCTGTGCTGCTATTTAACGTTTGAGCTTGGGAGGACGTGGACACAACGATTAGCAAACCCAGTAGACATGGTTTGTTCAAGCTGGAGATGCCGCTCTAGGAAAATCCGGAGCAATAAGGTGTCGAAAGCGAGTACGTTGGCTCTTGGCCTAGAAGTAATCTGAGTGTCTTCCAAGAAAAGTCTCGTTAGCGAGTTAACATGGCAACCGTACTAAAACTGACACAGGTAGGCAAGGAGAGAATCCTAAGGCGCTCGAGAGAACCCTCGTTAAGGAATTCGGCAAACATACTCCGTAACTTCGGGATAAGGAGTGCCTTTTTAACTTCGGTTAAAAAGGTCGCAGTGAAAAAGGTCCGGGCGACTGTTTACTAAAAACACAGGTCTCTGCTAAAATGTATAATTGATGTATAGAGACTGACGCGTGCTCGATGCCAGAAAGTTAAGGGGATAGGTTATTTCCTGAGCAATCAGGAGAGAAGCTTGGAACTGAAGCTCTGGTGAATGGCGGCTCTAACTATGAGAGTCCTAAGGTAGCGAAGTTCCTTGTCGGGTAATTTCCGACGCGCATGAATCGCGTAACGACCTGGACACTGTCTCAACGAGGGACTCGGCGAAATTGTAGTTGTGGTGAAGATGCCACATACCCGCGGAAAGACGGAAAGACCCCGTGAACCTTTACTGTAGCTTATTATTGGATTTTGGCGCAGTATGTGTAGGATAGGTGGGAGACGAGGAAGTTTCGACGTAAGTTGGAATGGAGTCAATGGTGAAATACCACTCTTACTTTGTTAAAATTCTAAAGGAATACCGTGAATCCGGGTTCTTGACAGTGGTAAGTGGGCAGTTTGACTGGGGCGGTCTCCTCCAAAAAAGTAACGGAGGAGTCCAAAGGCTCCCTCAATGCGGTTGGCAACCGCATGTAGAGTGTAAAGGCATAAGGGAGCTTAACTGCGAGACCTATAAGTCGAGCAGGTGTGAAAGCAGGGCTTAGTGATCCGGCGGTTTCTGAGTGGAAAGGCCGTCGCTCAACAGATAAAAGGTACTCCGGGGATAACAGGCTGATCTCCTCCGAGCGTTCATAGCGGCGAGGAGGTTTGGCACCTCGATGTCGGCTCATCGCATCCTGGGGCTGAAGAAGGTCCCAAGGGTTTGGGAGTTCACCAATTAAAGCGGTACGCGAGCTGGGTTTAGACCGTCGTGAGACAGGTCGGTCCCTATCTTCCGTGGGCGTACGATATTTGAGAAAATCTGCCTCTAGTACGAGAGGATCGAGGTGGACGAACCTATGGTGAGTCAGTTGTTGTGCTAACAGCATGGCTGAGTAGCTAAGTTCGGAAAGGATAAACGCTGAAAGCATATAAGCGTGAAGCCTGCTTTAAGACTAGATATCGTTCTCTAATTTATTAGGGTGAAGACATCTTAAAGACTATGAGATTGATAGGCCAGGTGTGTAAGTCCGGTAACGGATTCAGCTAACTGGTACTAATTTGTCGAAAAGCTTGATCACCCTTATTATAATTGTAGCTATACTGTTAATAATTGCTAAGAATTCTCCAGTGACCATAGCAGAAATAAAAAACCCGTTCCCATTCCGATCACGGTAGTTAAGGTTTCTGCGCCGATGGTACTGTCTAACGATGGGAGAGTAGGTATTGCTGGGGGCTATAAATAACCCGTCCCAGGAAGTTCTGGGATGGGTTTTTTTAATTTGATTTTAATTAAGATATATGATGTGAGAAAAGTTTTTATAAGATGTGGATGTGATAAACATAAAGATTTTTTTAAGGTTGTAATTATTAAGAAAATATTATAATTTTATGTGGGCAAATAATACTGTCTTAAAAGTATATATTTAATTAGACCAGTTTTCTTTTTCGTCATTTTGAATATTAGTTATATATATGAATGAAAGCGAGAAGGTGTTTTCAGATTACATTCAATCAAAGGGGCTGAAGTTTACACCCGAAAGGAAGGCTATACTAAACCACGTTTTTGAAAGTCACGGACACTTTGAAGCAGAAGAGTTGTTGATTGACATGAGAAAAAACAACAATAGGGTTTCAAAGGCAACAATTTACAGGACTCTTGCATTGTTAGTGAAGAGCGGTTTGCTTAGAGAGGTGATTTTCGGAGAAAAACATGCGCATTATGAACATGTTTATGGCCATGAACATCATGAGCATCTCGTTTGTATTAAATGTGGCAAGATTATAGAGTTTACTGACGAAAGAATTGAGAAATATCAGGATGAAGTATGTTTGGAAAACAAGTTTAAGGCGGAATCACATCGACTTCAAATTATGGGTTATTGTGAAGACTGTGAAGAAGAATAAATAATTTTTATAAAGAGGGAATCTGTTATGGCACGTACATGTGAAATATGTGGCAAGAAAACGGCTGTAGGATATAAATATGAACGTAGAGGTTTGCCAAAGAGAAAGGGTGGGGTTGGGCTAAAGATTACTGGTAAGACAAAAAGGAAATTTAAGGCAAATATACAAACTATAAGGGCAAATATAAACGGAAGTATCAAAAAAATCAAAATCTGTACAAGATGCATAAATGCCGGTAAAGTGGTTAAAGTTGTATAAGTGACTGGACACTCTTGGTTTTTTCGTCAGAACAAAAATGAATATTAGCGTAAAAGAGATTGAGCATATAGCTAACCTTTCAAGAATTACACTTACGGTAGATGAAAAGAATACATTTGCAAAACAGTTAACCAATATCCTTGATTATATTGAAAAATTGAATGAACTGGATACAGATGAAGTCCAGCCAATGGCATACGCAACATCCCTAAAAAACGTTTTTCGAGAAGATAAGTTAAAATCTTCTTTCTCACGCCAGGAAATATTAGAACTTTCCCCTTCAAGCGCCAACGGTTTCTTTAAGGTGCCGAAGGTAATAGAATAAAGTTTCTGATCTATTGCTCGTACTCATTTTCTTCCTGTAAAAGACTTCTTGATAAGTATTTCATTTTTGAACAATCATAAAGTATTTGAATATAGTGACATTTTGGAGTATTTATTTTGTTATCTCACGAATTAAGTGCAAATCAAATTAAAGAAAAGATAATTAAAAGGGAAATTACTACTCAAGAGGTAGTTGAAGAACTTTTTGAATGGATAAATCTCAAGGAACCTTTAATTAAGGCTTATCTTTGTTTAGACAAGGATGGTGCTTTATTAAAGGCAAAAGAGGTTGACAAAAAGCTTGATAATGGTGGAAAAGTTGGTTTGTTGGCAGGCGTTCCTGTTGCCTTAAAAGATAATATTTGTACAGTGGGTATAAAAACAACTTGCGGATCAAAGATACTGGAAAGCTTTATTCCTCCTTATGATGCTTTTGTTGTTAAGAGAATTAAAGAGGAAGATGCAATAATAATTGGTAAGACCAATCTGGATGAGTTTGCAATGGGTTCCTCAAATGAAAACTCTGCATTTCATATTACACGAAATCCATGGGATACTGATTATATTCCCGGAGGTTCTGGTGGTGGTTCTGCGGCAGCAGTAACAGCAGATACGGCTTTTATGGCTTTAGGGTCGGATACAGGTGGTTCTGTCAGGCAGCCATCAGCGTTTTGTGGAAATGTTGGCTGCAAGCCTACATATGGAAGGGTGTCTCGTTACGGATTGGTTGCTTTTGCATCTTCATTAGACCAGATTGGTTCCGTTACGAAAGATGTTTATGATGCGGCATTACTGTTGCAAGTTGTTTCTGGTCATGATGGTTTTGACTCAACAAGCGCTACTGTGGGAGTTCCACATTATATATCGGATATTAATAACGTAGACGGCAATCTGAGAATCGGGGTTCCAAAGGAGTTTTTTGGTAAAGGTCTTAATTCAGAGGTTGGAAGCGCCGTAATGAATGCATTGGAGGTTTATAAAAGAAATGGTGCAGAGTTGGTTGATCTGTCTCTTCCTCATTGTGGATATGCAGTCGCTACTTATTATATTATAGCGACTGCCGAGGCCAGCTCAAATCTGGCAAGGTATGATGGTGTACGGTACGGGCATAGAAGTCAATTAAGTGAAGACAATATAATTGATATGTATAGCAGGGTACGTGCTGAAGGGTTTGGAAATGAAGTTAAAAGGCGAATTTTATTGGGTAATTACGTGTTAAGCGCCGGTTTTTATGAGGCATACTATTTAAAGGCCTCTAAAGTGAGAAATCTTATAAGAAATGATTTTGAAGATGCTTTTAAAAAAGTAGATTGTATTATTTCTCCTACTTGTCCTACTCCGGCTTTTAGGATAGGGGAGAAAATTACTGATCCACTGCAAATGTATTTATCAGATATTTATACAATTCCCGCTAATCTTGTAGGGATACCGGGTATTTCAGTTCCTTGTGGTTTTACAAATACTGGCTTACCCATTGGCATGCAAATTCTGGGTAAACATTTTGACGAGGGGAAAATTTTAAAGGTGGCAAAATTATTCGAAAATGGAACCGATTTTCATTTAAAGAAACCGGAACTAAATTGACAGGATTAGTTGATGAAATATGAATTAGTGATGGGATTGGAGACCCACGCAGAATTAGACACCGAATCTAAGCTTTTTTGTGGGTGTAGTACTAAGTTTGGTTCTGAACCAAATACACAGACATGTCCTGTTTGCTTAGGCTTGCCGGGAGTTCTGCCGGTGATGAATAAAAAGGCGTTTGAGCATTCATTAAAGGCGGCCCTTTCTTTGAGTTGCGAGATAAGTGAATTTACCAATTTTGATAGAAAGAGTTATTATTATCCTGATTTACCTAAAAACTATCAAACTTCACAAAACTATTTTAACATCGGCAATAACGGCTACGTAGATATAGTCGTAAAGGGAAAAGAGAAAAGAATCGATATACACAACGTACATTTGGAAGAGGAGGCTGGTAAACTTGTTCATCCGGAAACATCAGGTGCAAATTACAGTTTAGTTGACTTTAACAGGGCAGGTGTGCCACTCTTAGAGATAGTGACTCAGCCGGATATGAGAAGTGTTGAAGAAGTGGAAAGTTATATGCAGACACTCAGGAATATATTGCTTTACATAGGTGTGTCAGACTGTAAGATGCAGGAAGGTTCTTTAAGATTTGAGGCGAGTATATCTTTACGTGAAGAGGGTTCAAATGTTCTTGGCAACAGGGTAGAAATTAAAAATCTTAATTCTATGAAGGCTGTCTTAAAAGTGCTTGCATATGAAATGTCCAGGCAAAGCAGTTTACTGGATAAGGGTGAGGATGTGTTAATGGAAACAAGATTATGGGATGATGTTGACTTTGTAAGCAGGCGGATGCGTTCAAAAGAAGAGGCACATGACTACAGGTACTTTCCAGAACCGGATTTAGTTCCTGTCTGGATTGATCAGGAATGGATCGATGAAACCAGGGCAACAATCCCGGAGCTTCCTGTCAGCAAGCGTCAGAGATTTGTGAATGAATATACTATTTCTGACTACGATGCAGGTATTTTGACGGAAGATAAGCTTCTTGCAGATTATTTTGAAGAATGTGTAAAAATGTCTCAGGATTCTCCGAAAGAGCTAAGTAACTGGATTATTAATGATGTACTCCGGGAACTAAACGAACGAAAAACAAATGTGCAGGATTTCATTGTTTCGCCAAAGATGTTGGTTGAATTAGTT
Organism: uncultured bacterium; assembly: GCA_964010955.1. Taxonomy (GTDB): domain Bacteria; phylum Planctomycetota; class Brocadiia; order Brocadiales; family Scalinduaceae; genus Scalindua. The sequence continues at coordinate 13,241 of CAXGMX010000003.1, read as the reverse complement.
AAGATCAAGCCAACTATTGGCAGTTCAATTGCCAAAGACGTCTTTGTTGAAATGATAAATACAGGTAAAACCGCTCCATCTATAGTTAAGGAGAAAAATTTAACACAGATGGACGATGTAAGTGAACTTAATGATATTGTAACAAAAGTTATAGAAGAGAATCCTAAAGCGGCAGAAGATTACGGCAAAGGTAAAAAAAGCGCTTTAACCTTTTTGATAGGTCAAACTATGAAAGTTACCAAAGGCAAAGCGAACCCCAAGATTTTAACAGAGATTTTTAAGGAAAAATTATCCGCTGGCTCAAAGTAAACCTTATATTATACTATGCGTCTTTTGCTTGAATGGTTTTTCTGTTATTTCCTTTAGCTCTTGCTGCTGCTTTATCGATTAATTCATAAACAGCATTGCTTAATTCACCAATGAATTCTCCAGACGTATTGCATTTTTTACTTTTTACATATTCTCTAACTTTGCTAGCAACGACAAGTACTTCTTTACCCTTTTTCTTTGCCATTTTTCTCTCCTTAAAAGTTATATAGGTTTAAAAGGTCTTCGGGATAGTACCAAAAAAGCTAAATATGTCAAGCGCTTTTCTTGTAAATAAATTAAGATAAAAATTCGTTGAAAGTTATGAATATTCGAGAAGAAATATTATCAGGCGTCAATAAGATTGTAATTAAGGTCGGAACCCGTGTACTCACAAATGAGGATGGCTTCCTGGATAAGCATCAGATTACGGAATTCTCGAAGCAGGTTATTAAACTTCGTTCCAATGGCTATAGTGTAGTTGTTGTAAGTTCCGGTTCTGTCGGGGCTGGGATCAGTGCGTTAGGTTTCCTGAAAAGGCCAAACATCCTCCCTGAACTCCAGGCTGCAGCTGCAATCGGGCAGGGGAAATTAATAGAGATTTATAACGAATAGTTTTAAAAAGCATGGATATCATGCCGCACAAATACTCCTTACAAGACAGGATTTCGAAGACCGTCAGAGATATTTAAATACATGTAATACATTGCATTCATTGCTAAATTTTAAGACTATTCCAATTATTAACGAGAATGATACTATATCAGTGGAAGAAATAACTTTTGGGGATAACGATATCCTGTCTGCACTGGTTACAAACCTGTTACGTGCTGATTTGCTGATACTCTTGTCTTCTGTAGATGGATTATATACCACTCCTCCAGTCTCCGGCAAAAGTTGCAGCGTTTTGTCAGTTGTGAATTCAATTTCTGATGATATTAAAAAACTTGTATTTAAACAAAAGACCAAAGAAGGTATTGGGGGCATGGAGAGCAAACTTGAGGCTGCCGGTATTGCTACTGGTTCGGGTGAAACAGTGATAATCGCTAATGGGAGGCAGTCAGACGTTTTGTCAAAAATAATGAACTATGACAATGTGGGTACATTGTTTCTTCCATATAAGAAAAAAATTACAAGCCGTAAACGATGGATCGGTTTTACTGTGAGGCCAAAAGGAAAGATTTATATAGATGATGGTGCGTTGGATGCCTTGCTAAAGAGAGGTAAAAGTTTATTACCGTCAGGCGTAGTAAAGGTTGATGGTAATTTTATTAAGGGTGATATTGTTTCAGTGCTTAACGTCAATGAGAACAGGGAGACAGCCAGGGGCCTTATGAACTATTCTTCCGGAGATGTTCAGAAAATAAAAGGGCTTCGTTCTTCGTCGATAAAGAAAACTCTTGGCTATAAACCATATGATGAGATAATACATCGCGACAACATGGTTTTATTATAAGTATTCCAGTTTATGATTTCTTTTTTTGATTTTCCCTGTCACTTCTTTCAGATCCTTATTCATTTTTATAACCGCTTCCTCAACTGCACATTCCCAGTGTCTAGTTCCGTATTTTTCCTTCCAGGGTGAAAGGTTGTAAGCGTAGATTATTCCTCTAGAAGAGTTTACTATTGCGCCGTAACCATTGGGATTAAAACACTTCGCAATGTTTTTTAAGCTGGCGCGCTGCGCGCCAAATCCGGGTACAAGGAAGTATGTATTAGGCATAATATTCCTGAGATTGTCAGTAATTTTTGGATTTGTTGACGCAACCACAGCGCCAATAGGGCTGTAGCCACTTTTATCTATTAAATCTTTTCCCAACTTGTTTACCTGGTTTGCAACTATTTGATAGATAGTTTCGTTGTTGCATTTTAAATCCTGGATTTCTTTAGATGAGGGGTTAGAGGTTTTGACAAGGATAAATACTCCCTTGCCATTCTTTTTGGCCAGTTTAATGAAAGGCAGGACGCTGTCTGTCCCCAGGAAAGGGTTGACAGTGACGGCATCTACTTCAAAAGAGTTTTCTCTCGAATCATTGGATTTAAGAATGCCGAGATGTGCATTGGCGTAGGCTTCTGCGGTATGAGGGACGTCTCCCCTTTTTATGTCTCCAATGACTATCAGGTTTTTTTTTTAGCGTATTTAATTGTGTCGGAATACGCTCTAAGCCCCCAGGGTCCGAGCATTTCATAAAAAGCAATTTGGAGTTTTACGATTCCCACGTGTTTGTGAATTATATTTATTATCTGTTTGTTGAAGTCGAGAACTGCCCTGGCGGCATTATTCAGGCTGTCCCCCGCTCTTTTTAAAAACAGCTTTTCTTATTTCTAAAGGTATATATTCCAGTTGTGGGTCAAGCCCCACAACAGAACAACTATCCTTTTCATCAATGGTTATTATTAGTTGATTTATAAAACTTTTCATAAATGCCTGAAGATCTGGTTAAAATAGAGAATTAGTAGTCTAAAAAGTTTTTAATTAGTCCCGAACCTTGTACCGTCAGGAAAGATTCGGGATGAAACTGTACTCCTTCTAAAGGGAATTCTTTGTGCCTTATGCCCATTATTTCGTCTTTATCTGCAAATGCTGTTATTTCGAAGGAATCCGGCAGTGTTTCATTTTTTATGATAAGAGAATGATAACGAGTGGCTTCAAAAGGGTTGGTTAATCCCTGAAATATTGTTTTGTTATCGTGGTGTATCATAGATGTTTTGCCGTGCATTATCCTTCTTGCCCGCATAATTTCAGCTCCGAATGTAAATGCAATGCATTGGTGTCCCAGGCAAACACCTAATATTGGTATTTTTCCTGCAAAATTCTCAATTACAGTGTTAGATATGCCCCCTTCTTTTGGGGTGCATGGCCCGGGTGAAATAATTATGTGGCTTGGTTTTTTATTTTCAATCTCCGAAATAGAAATCTTATCATTTCTGGCTACTTCTATGCTTGTACCGAAAGCTCCTATCTGCTGTACGAGATTGTAGGTAAAAGAATCATAGTTATCTATTAATAATACCAATTTATGATTGTATTGATTTTATTTGTTATAGAAATGAAAAAAACTATGTGTTTTTTTGTAATTTTTTGTGCTAATAAATGGCAGATTTAGTCTATCAGAAAAAAAGATTATGTCAAATACTTATCTTAATAAATTGCCTTGCAGAAACTACTTAGAGAAACCAGGAAACAAAAATGCGCTTGACAATAGAGCATTTCTTGTTATTATTAAACTTTTGGGAAGATGGAAGCAGTTTACTTTTAAAACCTTAGAAAAGTTTGATTATAACTGTACTGCCTTGAGTAGGTTCCTAACGCGTTTAATAACTTTATCTTATGTTATTTGGGTTGATGAAAATTCGATGAGAGATCTTAATTGAAGTAAGCACAAGTGGTCCTCGAATAATTGGAGCTGTTCAGGTTGTTACAGAAAAAGTGGGAGTTTGCCCGCTTTTTTTTTTAGAGCAATAGAAGGATGTTAAATGGATAAAGAAAGCTTATTAAGGTTAGTAGACCTATTACATAAAGACAAAGATATCGACAAGGACATTGTGTTCCAGGGTATTGAAACTGCTCTGGAATCTGCCGCGAGAAAACATCTGAAAACCAGCGAGCCGATTTCGATTAATATTGACAGGGAAACAGGAGAGATTGCGGCAATGCAGGGGGAGCAGGAAATAGACCTTTCCGAACTGGGAAGAATAAATGCTCAGACTGCCAAACAAGTGATAATTCAGAAGATTAAGGAAGCAGAAAGGGATGTTATTTATGATGAATATGTAGACAGAAAAGGCACAATTGTAAGTGGTATGGTTCAACGCTTTGAAGGGCCAACTATAATTATAAATCTTGGCAAGACTGAAGGATATCTTCCAAAATCAGAGCAAATTAGCAACGAATATCATCGTTCAGGTGAAAGGGTAAGATGTATTGTTACAGAAGTGAAAAAGGTGGGTCATAGAGTTAAAATCTTACTTTCGAGGACCCATTCCAATTTTGTAAGACAACTTTTTGAGTTGGAAGTACCGGAAATACCTGAGAAGATTGTTGAAATAAAAGGTTTGGTGAGGGAGGCCGGCTATAGAACTAAGATTGCCGTATTTTCGGAAGAACCAAATGTGGATTGTGTAGGTGCATGTGTGGGTGTAAGAGGAACAAGAATTAAGAACATTGTAGATGAATTGAACGGAGAGAAGATAGATATTATTCGTTGGGATGATGATTTGGAAGTTTTTGTGCCTAATACTCTTAAACCTGCAGAAGTTACGGGGATTTTGCTATCACCAGAAAATAATGTTGCAACTGTAGTGGTTCCGGATGATCAGCTTTCATTGGCTATAGGTAAAAGAGGGCAGAATGTAAGACTTGCATCAAAATTGGCAGGTTGGGATATCGATATAATCACAGAAGAAGAGTTGGAACGTGAACGCGAGCGTGAGGAGGCCGGTGGCACAACTGAGGAGGAAGCCGAAGGAGCAATGTTAAATGAAGATGTCGGAGACAAAGAGGTCGAAGAAACAACGTCAAATAAAGATGTTGGTAGCGAAGAGATCGAAAAATAGACATAAGTAAAAATGTTACAGGGAGACTTTTTTTTGTTATGGTAAGAATAAATAAACTGGCAAAAGATTTGGGTTTCAAAAACAGCTTTTTAATAGAAAAGTGTCAGGAGTATGGTTTTGTAAATATTAAACACCATGCAAATGCTCTGACAGATGAACAGGTAGACCTGTTGCGTAATAAGCTGGTAAAAGGGGCAGAACAAGACGTTGCTGTTAAAGAGAAACCTGTAACTCCTAAGGCTAAAAAGGCAAGCGCTGAAGAAAAAGATGAAGGTTATGTCAAGGTAGTTCCTAAAGAAACGGAATCAACCGCACGGAGGCGAATCCCGCTCTGGAAACAAAAGGCGAGAGAAGAATTAATCAAGGGGAGATGGAAAGAGGTAACAAAGGTTTCGCAGCAAAAGAGGCCCAGAAGATTTGATAAACGTACAAAAGAAGTAGTATCTAAAGAAAAAGTCTCTGTACAACCGACGGAAAAGGAAGAAAAGGTCACGATAGAGTTGCCTGCCACAGTTAAAGATGTGTCAGCGGCTTTGGGTGTAAAAGCCGGAGATATAATATCAAAGTTACTGATTGGCCATAATATTTTTGCTACTATAAATCAAACTTTAGATGGTGAGCTCATTGAAATGATTGGTATTGAGTATGGTGTTGAGGTTGAGCTGAAACAGGCAAAAGAAGATGAAGAAGAGTTCTCACTTGAAGAGGAGGTTGACAGAGCAGAAGATTTAAAGCCAAGGGCCCCTATAGTAACATTTCTTGGCCATGTAGACCATGGAAAGACTTCTCTGCTCGATAGTATTAGAAAGACGGATATCGCATCTTCTGAATCCGGTGGGATTACGCAACACATAGGCGCCTACCGAGTTGAAACAAATGGGAAATCTGTTGTTTTCCTGGACACTCCGGGACACGAAGCTTTTACCGCTATGAGGGCAAGGGGGGCAAATGCTACAGACCTGGTTGTGTTGGTAGTTGCGGCTGATGATGGAGTAATGCCGCAAACAGAAGAAGCTATTAACCATGCACGCGCGGCTAATGTACCTATTGTAGTAGCTATTAATAAGGTAGATAAACCAGAGGCAAATGTGCAAAAGGTAAAGCAGCAGCTGGCAGCTTTGGAGTTGAACCCTGAAGAATGGGGCGGGAAGGTTCAAATGATAGAAACCTCTGTTGTTACAAAAATGGGACTTGATGCTCTTCTGGATGGGTTATTATTGGAAGCGGAGGTATTGGAGCTAAAGGCTGTTTTCAAGAAACCGGCCAGGGGTATCGTTCTGGAGGCACATGTCCATGAAGGTAGGGGTGTTATTGCAAACCTCTTAGTGAGAGAGGGTACACTGCGGCATGGTGATATTATCCTGTGTGGTCAGGCATTTGGCAGGGTGAGAGCGATATATAATGATCATGGAAAAGTGATAAAAGAAGCCGGATCGTCAACGCCAGTTGCGATATCGGGGTTGTCAACCTGCCCGGAGGCAGGCGATAAATTTTACGTTATTAAGGATATTCAAAAGGCCAGAGATATTGCGACGAAAAGAGAAAGAAAGATTCGAGAAGTGTCTCTGTCCGGCCGTCAACATGTTACATTGGATAATCTGTATAAAAAGATAGAAGAGGGGCAAGTTAAAGAGATTAATATAATCTTAAAAGCTGATTTTAAAGGCTCGGTAGAGGTACTTAAGAAATCACTGGAAAAAATTTCGACTAAGGAAGTCAGGACTAAGATCTTACATAGTGGTGTTGGTGGGATTACAGAAACTGATATCCTGCTTGCGGATGCTTCTGATGCAGTAGTGATTGGTTTCCACGTTGTTCCTGAAGATAAGGCAAGGACTCTTGCTGAAGCGTGCGGGGTGGATGTGAGATTATATAAAGTTATATATGATGCTACTAATGATATTAAAGATGCTTTAGAGGGAATGCTAGAGCCGGACAAAATTGAGCAAATTCTGGGCAGTGTTGAGGTAAGAAAGGTCTTTAAGGTGTCGAAGATAGGCAATATTGCCGGCTGTTATGTGAAGAGTGGCAAGGTATTGCGCAATTCCCTGGTAAGGCTGATACGAGACAGCGTAGTTTTATACGATGGTAAAATTGCTACATTAAGAATTGTAAAGGATGATGCAAAAGAAGTAAAGGCCGGATATGAATGTGGTATTAAGATTGCAGGCTTTGATGATATAAAAGTAGATGACGTAATAGAGTCATATGAAATTCAGCATGTTGCACGTACCTTGAATAAGGAATGACTCCCGCAGGGCACTAGTTAAGATCCTGAGAAGAATTATCATGGTTGTAGGAATATTAAGCATTAAAGTTGTAATGAGAAGTTCGCGTTCATTAAAAGACAAACGGCGTATAATTAAAAGCTTAAAAGACAGGACCAGGAACAAGTTCAATGTTTCGGTTTCTGAAATAGAAGATCAAGATAATCATAAGTGCTCAAAGATTGGTGTGGCAATGGTGGGAACAAACAGGCAATATGTTAATAGTAAATTGTCGTCAATTATAAGCTCCTTCCGTTTCTTTCCACAGATAGAATTAGTTGATTACGAACTGGACTTGATTTAATTATACAGGGCCATGACGAGAAGATTGGAAAGGGTTAAAGGAGTAATTGCGCAGGAGATCAGTAAGATTATTTTGTATCGGTTGCAGGATCCCAGGATAAATTTGGTGTCAGTAACAAGAGTAGCGCCTTCTCCTGATCTTAGAATGGCAAAGGTATATGTTTCAATCCCGTGTGATGAATCATCGCAACAAAAAACTTTGGATGCCCTGAGACATGCAAAGGGGTTTATACAGTCGGAAATGGCCTCACATTTAAAGTTGAAAAACACGCCGTCTTTGACTTTTTATCTGGATGAGACAAAAAAGAAGAGTAACCATATTTTACAATTAATAGAAAAAGCAGTAACCGAAGACAAATAAAATTGCAGAAAACAGAGGCAGGGAGATTATGAAGAAGTTGAGATTTGGTATACCAAAAGGAAGCTTGCAGGAAGCTACAATTGGTATGATGAAGAATGCGGGCTACAGGGTTTATGTAAGCAGTAGATCATACTATCCATCAGTTGATGATGAAGAATTATCGGTAAGATTAATTCGTCCGCAAGACATGTCTCGTTATGTTGAGAAAGGAATTATAGATGCTGGCCTTACAGGCCAGGATTGGGTAGAAGAAGCCGGTTCTGATGTCAGATGTGTTGAAAAATTGGTATATGCAAAACAGAAATTAACAAAAGTCCGTTGGGTTTTTGCTGTTCCAGAGAACTCGCCTATTAAATCAGTGGAAGATCTTCAAGGAAAGAGAATATCGACTGAACTGGTAAATGTTACTAAAAGATATCTTGAGGAGAAGGGTATTCAAGCTGAGGTTGAATTTTCACATGGTGCTACAGAGGCAAAGGCTCCGGACCTTGTTGATGCAATTGTAGAGTTGACAGAAACCGGTAGTAGTTTAAGGGCTAACAATCTTCGCATTATTGATACTGTAACAGAATCTGCCACCGTCTTCATTTCCAACCACAAGTCTTGGGAAGATCCGTGGAAAAGGAAGAAGATAGAGAATCTGGCAATATTATTTCATGGAGCCATCATTGCACGTGACAAAGTTGGCTTGAAAATGAATATTTCAAATGAGGGGCTGGATACCTTATTAGAGAAATTACCTGCTTTGCGAGCTCCTACTATTTCTCAGCTTTCAGGGGATGCAGGGTATGCTATAGAAACAATACTGGACGAGTCAGTGGTTAGAAACATTATTCCTGAACTGAAACGGGTTGGTGCGGAAGGAATAATTGAATACCCACTCAATAAGGTTATACTTTAGTTATGCTCAAAATCCTTGTTCTGTTTACAGAAGCTCTGCTATCACATAGATAATAATCGATAATTCTAAAACTTGTGAAGGAGTATTATATCCTGTCTTTCATAAGAAAAACACACACCTATTGAGGCATAGCATGTCGAGAACAAAAACTATAGTTTTATTGTCTTTTGTATTCATTTTTGCATTCCTTTGTGAAACAACTTCAGCCGAATCCCGCAAAGACAGTGAAAACAACTTTTTGCTGCATAATGATACAGAGGCTTATATGAATTTCTGTACGGGATTTTATCTAATGTTGGATCATCGTTGGGAAGAGGCAATAGTGTTTCTTGAGAGAACATTACAGTCAAATCCAAATGCTGAAAGAATACACAATTATTTGGCTACTTGCTTCTTTCAGTCGAACAAAAAGGAAAAAGCTTTGCTTCATATTGAAAAAATTGCACAATTAAAACCTGATGATTTCAGTATTCATTATACACTTGGAAATATATATGCAAGTGAAGGTAATGAAAAAGGAGCTATTTCAGAATACGAACGTGCTAACTCATCTGTAATGGATGGAGTTGACACGGTCTTTGTATCTGACATGCTGCATCGCCTGGCAAATAGTTATATGGAAAATGGTGACATAGAAAATGCAACGAGTGTATATAAGAAGATACTTGATCTAGAATTGACAGATGAGCCTGTCAAAATCCACTACAAGCTTGGCCAGATATATGCCGATGCAAAGAAAATTGATGAAGCAATAAATGAGTTTATTAAGGCCAGGGAAGCTAGCCCTCATTCTGAGCCTATAATTTTTTATCTTGCTTTGTGTTACGAGGAGTTGGAAGATTACGATAATGCAATTGCTACGTTAGAATCTTATATTAAATATGATTCTGATGTCTGGCTTATGCGCATTAATTTGTCGAATATTTATGAAAAGGTAAAACAATATGAGAAGGCAGAGTTAGAGAGAGAAAAGGCCTTTGGAATATTGAAAGAGAGTGTAAACAAAGGAAGTAAAAGTTTGAGGGAGTATACTACGTTAAGTCAAATATACCAGAGGAGGGGTGAAGACAGGGAAGCGATTTATACTCTGAGAACTGCAATTTCGAGTGTGATAAAAGAAGATGAAGAGGCACTGAAGGGAGTTCGTTTTATGCTGGCTAACATATATTATGAGATGAATGATCATAAGCATGTAGTAAATGAATTAGAGAAGGTTTTACAGATAGATCCTGATTACCATCAGGCAAGTAACTTTCTGGGTTATTTCTTTGTCGAAAAAGGAGAACAGTTAGACGAGGCTTTAGGTTTGATAGAAAAGGCTTTAAGTATAGAGCCTGAAAATGGTGCATATCTTGATAGTTTAGGTTGGGCATATTATAAATTGGCAGATGAAGATGACGATGAAAAGATAACATTGGCATTGCAAAAACTTAACAAGGCATCGGAATATGCTGAAGACCCGGAAATTATGGGACATATAGGAGATGTGTATTATTCTCTCGGTTATTGGGAGAGAGCGCAGGGCCAATGGGAGGTGGCCTTAAAGTTATGGGAAGAATCTACAGCAGAGGCATCTCCACTTTTAAAGCATAAAACTGCCCGTGAGATAAAAGCCAGAGAAGTGATTCAGAATAAACTTGAAAAGCTTCAACATCTGAAGATGGTGGAGAGTTCAATGGAGAGGCTGAAATCAGGTGAAAGAGTTGTTCGTAATAATACTAACTAACAAGAGAAGCTAGTATAAAAAATGGAAGGTAGAGAATAATGTCAGGACATTCCAAGTGGTCAACTATAAAACATAAAAAGGGCGCTGCGGATGCAAAGAGGGGGAAGATATTTTCCAAACTTGCAAAAGCCATTACTTCTGCCGCGAGGCAGGGTGGTAGCGACCCTGAAATGAATTTAAAATTGCAGTATGCTATTGATAAAGCGAAATCTGAGAATATGCCCAAGGACAATATTGAACGTGCAATACTTAAGGGTACAGGAGAATTAAGTGGAGATGCCGTACTTTATGAATGCCTTTATGAAGGCTATGGTCCTGGTGGTGTTGCTGTCTTGGTAGAGATATTAACTGACAACAAAAACAGGACTGCGGCAGAAGTAAGGAAGATATTTGAAAGATCTGGAGGAAATCTGGGAGAGTCCGGTTGTGTTTCATGGATGTTTCAGAAGAAAGGATTGATAAGTATCAATATTAACGAGATAGACGAGGATAAGTTGATGACACTTGTCCTTGATGCAGGATGTGAAGATTTGCAAACAATAGATGAAATATATCAGGTTGACTGTGATACAAAGGATTTTAATAATGTTAGAAAGGTGTTACAAGATGAGGGTGTTAATATAGAGTTAGCTGAGATTAGTTGGGTCCCCAGCACTTTTATCGAATTGGATGAGGCAAAGGGCAAAAGCGTTGTTTCTCTAATGGAAAAATTGGAGAATCAGGATGATGTTCAGAATGTTTATGCTAATTTTACACTTCCGAAAGACTTGTTAGCCAAATTATAAATTTCCAGAAGCTGGAACTTATTCAGATTGGCGAGGATCTTCTTCCGTTACTAAATTATCTTTTTTAGATTCCCCTTCTTTTTCCTCTTTAATGTTTAGTAACTCAAGAATTTTATCGGCTTCCAACACTTCCTCTTCTTCAAGTTTTTTGGCGAGAAGTTGCAGTTTATCTCTGTTTTCCTCAATCAGAGACTTGGTTTTAGCGTAAGAGTCTTTGATTATTTTTGAAACTTCTGAGTCAATTTCTATTGCCGTTTTCTCGCTGAACTCTTTTTCCTGGACCAGGTCATGCCCAAGAAAGACATTTCCCTGTTGTCTCCCGAAAGTTTGCGGGCCAAGCGTTTTACTCATTCCAAATTTACATACATAATTCCGGGCTAATTTTGTTACTCTTTCAAGATCGTTTTGTGCACCGGTAGAGAACTCATTAAAGACTATTTCTTCAGCAGCACGGCCGGCAAGAAGGACGCATAAAGTATCTAATATTTCAGATTCTCTGGTTAAATATTTGTCCTCGGTAGGAAGCTGTAATGTATAGCCTAGTGCTGCAGCACCCCTTGCAATAATCGATACCTTGTGTACAGGATCGGTATTAGGCAATATTGCAGCTACCAATGTATGGCCTGATTCGTGATACGCCACTATGCTCTTTTCCTCATCACTTATTACCCTGCTTTTTCTTTCAGGACCCGCAATAACTCTTTCTATTGATTCTTCAAGTTCCTCCATTTCGACAAACTTTTTATCACGTCGAGCAGCAAGTAATGCAGCCTCATTAATAACATTTGCCAGGTCAGCACCTGAGAAACCGGGAGTCCGTTTTGCTATTGTATTAAGGTTGCCATTCGGTTCTACTTTAACACCTTTTGCGTGTACCTTTAAGATAGCTTCTCTTCCTACTAGATCAGGTCTGTCTACAGTTACTTGCCTGTCAAATCTCCCCGGACGAAGCAGTGCATAATCCAGGACGTCAGGTCTGTTTGTTGCTGCGATGATAATCACGCCGCTATTTGAAGAGAAACCATCCATCTCAGCTAATAGCTGGTTAAGTGTTTGCTCTCGTTCATCATGGCCACCGCCTAAACCTGCGCCACGTTGCCTTCCTACACTATCAAGTTCGTCGATAAATACTATGCATGGAGCTTTCTGCTTAGCCTGTTCGAACATATCACGTACTCTTGCAGCCCCCATTCCAACAAACATTTCAACAAAGTCAGACCCGCTTATTGAGAAAAAGGGTACTCCTGATTCACCTGCAACCGCTTTTGCCAGAAGTGTTTTTCCGGTTCCCGGCGGTCCTACGAGTAAAACACCTTTTGGAATCTTGCCGCCAAGTTTCTGGAATTTTTGTGGGTACTTTAAGAATTCTATTATTTCTTGTAGTTCTTCCTTCGCTTCTTCACAGCCTGCTACATCGGCAAAAGTAGTTTTCTTTGCATCTTCCTCTGCATATAATTTAATCTTTGCCTTTCCGAATGACATAAAAGGGCTTCCCATTCCGCCAATTCTCTTAGATATGAAAAACCAGGCTATACCGATGATCGCAAATGGAAAAATCCACCACATTAACATATTCCTGAGAAAGTTATTCTCTACTTCACCCTTGAACTTAACGTTTTTTGCTTCTAATTCATTAACTAATTCGATGTCTTGTACCGGAACAGTTACAAAAGCAACAGGTTTGTTATTTCCGGATGATGGATTCTCATAGTGGCCCCTGATTATTTTTTCTCCTATAGAGCAGTCAACTATCTTTCCCTCACTTACATACTCTCTGAATTGGCTGTAAGTGATTTCACCGGCTTTAGGTGACATAAACATCTGAATGATATATAAAACCACAAGAAAAAGGAGAAGATATCCTATTGAGAAACCGGTCTTCTTTGTTTTCGAGTTCTTGGATAGTTTTTCAGGTGATTTTTTGTCTGTTTTTTTCATTTAATTGCTACTGGAATAAGCGTTCATGTTATAATCTATAAAAATATATTGCATAAAGACATAAACCCGTATTATATGATAATATTGATACGTGCGT
>CAXGMX010000002.1:0-33393 GCA_964010955.1 uncultured bacterium | reverse complement strand
CATCTCATTTTCAGGCCATCTTTGTCCGATCTTTATTCGCCGAATCCTCAACGCAGCTAAGGCTGTCGCTTCCGGTTTGGCTCAATCAGGTCGACCAAATCTGACCTAAACCTGAGCACGATAAAATGGAAAGTTATTTCTTCCTAAACCCTATTTTGATTTGACACGTTTTGTTGTCTTGTTATAATTAGAATTTAGAAGTCTAAATCCTCTCAAAAAGAGTCATATCTTGGCAAAAGCTAAAGAATATTGCGGTTTATTCGGGATTTTTGATTGTGATGATGCAGTAGAAAAGGCCTTTTATGGGCTTTATTCTCTACAACATCGCGGTGAAGAAAGTGCGGGAATCGCCTCTTCTGACGGTAAGAGTATAAAGCATCACAAGAATCATGGATTGGTAAATGATGTTTTCTCTCCAGAGAGCTTGCACAGAATAAAGAATCCACACGCCATTGGCCACGTCCGTTATTCTACTTTTGGCTCAAGTGATAACATAGACAATGTTCAACCCATGGTGGTATTATATTCCAAGGGTGAAGTTGCAATTGCACATAATGGCCAACTGCTGGATGCCAGCAAGCTGAGAAATGATTACGAGCAGCATGGTTCAATCTTCCACACAACATCAGATACAGAAGTAATTGTACACTTGATGGCTAAACCAAGTCATGTCGAAAAGCCAAATCTTTCTCATGTATTGAATCATTTAAAAGGTGCATTTGCTCTCCTGTTCTTAACAAAAGATGAAATGGTAGGAGTACGGGATCGCAATGGATTTCGGCCGCTTTCAATAGGGAAGCTGAAAAATAGTTATGTCCTGTCTTCCGAAACCTGTGCCTTTGATCAGATTGGTGCAGAATTCGTAAGAGACGTTGAACCCGGTGAGGTGGTTTATATTAATAAGGATGGTCTGAAAAGTGAGATATATTGTTCGCCAAGGAGGATTCGTCCGGCGTATTGTATATTTGAGTTAATCTATTTTGCCCGTCCCGATAGTAATGTATTTGGTGAAAACGTTCATCTTTTCCGCAAACAGCTTGGGAGGCGGCTTTCAAAAGAATTTCCTGTAGACGCTGATATTGTAATCGCTGTCCCGGAGGGGGGGAATTCAGCCGCAATGGGTTTTTCGGAGGCTTCGGGTATACCATTAGAACGAGGGTTTATAAGAAATCACTATGTTGGCAGGACGTTTATACAGCCAGAGCAGGGAAGCAGGCACAAGAAGGTTGAGCTTAAACTTAATGCGATAGCGGAAGTTGTGAGAGGTAAACGGGTTGTTGTTGTAGATGATTCTGTCGTGCGTGGAACTACATCAAAGTCCAGGTTGAAGCTTTTGCGTAAGGCAGGTGCTAAAGAGGTACATCTGAGGATCAGTTGTCCTCCACATCGTTTCCCATGCCATTACGGGATTGATTTTCAGATTAAGGATGAACTTATTGCAGCCAACCATACACTTGAAGAAATAAAAGATTTTCTGAAGGCGGACAGCCTGGGTTATCTGAGTGCAGAGGGGATGTTGAGTTGTACGGCTTCTCCGCGTAATCATTATTGTAACGCTTGCTTTACAGGCAATTATCCTGCCTCTATTGAAAATGTTGGTAAAAAGACGCACATAAAAGAACCAAAAAACAGAAAGGCGGTTACGATATAGAAGATGGCAGGATTCAGCTATAAAGATGCAGGGGTTAATATTGAAGCTAAGGGTAAGTTTACTACTGATATTTATCATCAGTTGCGCAGGACTTTTGGTCCGCGAGTTATAGAGAACCCTGGTGGTTTCGGGGCCCTTTTTTCACTGAATTATAACTCGAAACTGTTCGCAAAAAATTACAAACAACCAGTACTGGTAGCATCTACTGATGGTGTTGGGACGAAGCTGAAGATTGCCTTTATGATGGACAGGCATGACACCATAGGAATAGATTTAGTCGCGATGTGCGTTAATGATATTTTAGTGCTTGGAGCTGAACCTCTATTTTTTCTGGATTATATGGCCAGCAGCAGAATGATCCCTGAGAAAATGAAGGAAGTGCTTCACGGGATTGCAAATGGATGTTGTGAAGCAGGATGCGCCCTTCTGGGAGGGGAAACTCCCGAGATGCCGGGTTTTTATCACGAGGGCGAGTATGATTTAGCAGGTTTTGCAGTCGGTATTGTAGAAAAAAAAAAAGGTAATCAATGGGGATGACATCAGCACAGGTGATATCGTTATAGGCTTGAGCTCAAGCGGGCTGCATAGTAACGGTTTTTCTTTAGTGCGTAAGGTATTATTTGACAAAGCCAGGCTGGACGTAAATAGTAAGATTAAGGCCATAAACGGAACTATTGGTGATGAACTTCTAAAGCCGACAAGGATATATGTTAAATCGATTAGGAATCTTTTGCGTCATTACAAGCGGAAAAAGGTGATTAAGGGGATGGCTCATATTACGGGAGGCGGTTTGATAGACAATATTCCCAGGATTTTACCTCAAGGGTGTTCAGTACGAATCACTAAGGGTGCCTGGCCTGTTCCTGAGATCTTTGGAGTAATACAGGAAAATGGGAAAATAGATGAGGACGAAATGTACCACGTCCTTAATATGGGGATAGGAATGGTGCTAATAGTTTCAAAGTATTTTGTATCTTCTATAATGAAAAAATTAAAACGAATGAAGGAAGATGCGTTTATTATAGGAAAGGTGGTAAAGGGTAATAAAAAGGTAGAGATGGTGTAGTTATATGTTACTAAGTGCTATGAATTGCCTTCTTCCTGAAGACTCCCTGGTTGCCGATAATAATATACACACAAAAACCAAGTGCAAGCATAATACTAGGGTACAGAATGAAGAAAACAAGGAGTGTGAAGAAGAGTACAGATGTGATTAATAAAGAAACCCGGTCGCGTTTGCTTCCTACAAGATCGACAATCCTTATGTATGGGACTTTACTCAACATCAAGATGCTTAAAACAAAGATAACACTTGGAAGGCATGTTGCAACGGATTGATAATTGAGTGTGGTCTTAAGATAAGCGTCCAATAATATCAATGATGCGACTGTGCCGCCCGCAAGTGTAGATGGTAATCCTGTAAAATATTTACTTCGTTTTTTGCCAGAGTTGTTTATTGATTCGAATTCGAATTTTGCCAATCTAATTGTGGCACACAATGTATAAAAGAAACATACGAACCAAACGGCAATAGGAGCATTATAAACACCCAGCCTGCCGATCAGGAATGCTGGAACAAGTCCAAAAGTTATCAAGTCAGCAAGCGTATCTAAATGAGCACCCCAGGCAACATTTGTTTTTGTTAATCGTGCGACCTGGCCATCCAATCCGTCAAACACCATAGCCGCTATAACGAGCCAGGCTGCATATGCCAGTTCATTGTTTATGATAAATACAATTGCACCAAAGCCACATGCGAGATTACCTATGCTGACGATAGTAGGCAGATAATTTTTTACCGTTGATATATGGTTTTTTACTGTCGCTATAGTTCGTTGATATAATGGTAAAATTTCCATGAGCGTTTCTATGTATATATCTCAAAAAAGATGCCAGTAAGATAATTTTGTAGAGAAAACATACACAAATTGTAGTAAGCCCTTAATTATACATTCGTTATGTATATTTGAAAAGCATTTTACAGTTGACTTTTTCTTAAAAAATGTCCTTAAGGTGCAGTATACTTACTGCACTATTTTAAGATAATACTGCATTACGGTTAGTATGTGTGCAAAACCTGTGAAAGAGACATTGGATAAAATCGATGATATAGTAACCAATTCTTAAACGAGAAAACAAGAAATATATTGTACCTATTGTTACGATTGTTTCCATGACAAAAAGTCCTTTTATGGTTCTTATTTCTTGTCTCCTCAGCTTAAGGACAAAGGATAAAGTTACAGCCGAAGCCTCAAACAGGCTCTTCAAACTCGCAAATAATCCTGAAAAGATACTCGGTTTAAGCATAAAGAATATTGAAAAAGCCATTTATCCTGTTGGTTTTTATAAGACAAAAGCAAAAAGGATTAAAGAGATATGTAAGGCCCTGCTTGATGATTACGGAGGTGTTGTACCTGATGAAATTGACGAACTCTTAAAGCTGAATGGTGTTGGCCGCAAGACTGCCAATCTTACAGTTACTCTGGGTTACGGCAAGCTGGGAATATGCGTGGATACACACGTACACAGGATTTCAAACAGGCTTGGTTTGGTAAAGACGAAGACCCCGGAGCAGACAGAATTTGCCTTAAGAAAAAAATTGCCCAAAAAACACTGGTTAATCTACAATGACCTCCTGGTAACATACGGCCAGAATCTCTGTGTACCTGTTTCACCCTGGTGCAGCAAATGCAAAATCTTCAAGTATTGTAAAAGGGTTGGTGTAAAAAAATCCAGGTAAGACGTCTCGGAATACTTAAGATTTGGCGTGTGTACTTAATTAGATATTTCTTTTCCTGTAAGTTTAGTGTATGCCTCAAGATATTTTTCAGACGTAGTCCGGATTACATCTTCAGGGAGTGAAGGTGGAGAAGATTGTTTATCCCATCCTGATTTCTCCAGATGATCCCTGACAAATTGCTTGTCAAAAGATGGTTGTGATTTTCCGGGTGAATAGCTTTCCAGCGGCCAGAAACGGGATGAGTCGGGAGTCAGGACTTCATCAATTAAAATTACTTTATCGCCATATTTGCCCCATTCAAATTTAGTATCACTGATTATAATTCCTTTTGTCAGGGTGTATTCACTTGCTTTTTTGTATATCTCTATGCTTTTTTGTCTTAGTTCTTCAGCAAGTTCTTTGCCGGTAATCTTTATGACTTCTTCGAAAGAAATATTTTCATCGTGTCCGGATGTTGCCTTTGTTGCAGGCGTGAAAATAGGCTCCGGTAACTTGTCACTCTCTTTCAGGTTGTCAGGTAAATTTATCTTGCAGACAGTTCCATGCTTTTTATACTCCTTCCAGCCGGAACCGGCGAGATAACCGCGAACAACACATTCAACGGGAATTACTTCAACTTTTTTACGAGCATTGAACGTCCTCTAAGCAGGTCCTTGTCTTCTCTTGTTATTTTATCGATTTCGTCGATTGAGGTCGTGATTAAGTGGTTTTCCGTTAACTCTCTTGTAAGCTTAAACCAGAATTCTGACATCTGTGTAAGGACTTTGCCTTTATGCGGGATACCATTTGGCAGGATGTAGTCAAAAGCTGAAATCCTGTCAGTCGCTACGAGCAGGAGATTATCATCAATTTCAAATATCTCCCTGACCTTTCCCTTATTGTGTAGTTTTAAATAAGGGATACTTGTTTCCAATAAAACTGTATCGCTGGAATCTGTCATTTTGCCTTGAAATAGTTTTCCTGTGAGAAGTGCTTGTTCAGTTTGCTTTTCAACGTTTGAGCGCCTTTGAGATTGGGACAAAGTGATAGAGCCTTATTGAACCTTTCCAATGCGTTGTCCCATTCGCCTGAAGCTACATAACAATCGGCAATTTTTTTGTAAATGAAGGCCTCTTCGTTTTTGCTTAATTTTAAGTTTAATGCTCTTGACAGGTAGGTTATTGCCGCATCGGGTTGCATCAGTTTTATTAACTTCTTACATGATAAACGAATGATTCTTTCTTTGATCTCTTCCAGAAAGTGTTTACGTGCAGGATTGCCGTTTTCTTCTTGATAAACATACTCGTACATCTTAAATGCCAATTCATAATGCCCCTGTTTTTCATACTCTTCGGCAAGGAGGAATTTGCAATCCAGATAATCTTTTAAATTTAAAAAGGCCAGAAGCTCAAATTCTTTATTTTCCTCTTTTAAGCGTTCATAATTTTTAACTGCGAGAGGCCCATTTTTGTTTAAGAGGTCGTTTAAAACCATTTTTGCCTGAGATCTTAAGTCGTACTTGCCGCTCCCTCTTTTCGGGTTTTCTCTGTAGTAAAAATCTCTTATTCTTATATTGTTACTCTGTAATTGAGTGTCATAATGAATTCGTTTCTTGGAGTCAGTTAGAGTCTTGTATGCTTTTATTAATAATTTAATTTTGTCTTCTGAAGAGATTCCATTTGCCTTAGTTTTATCCGGATGATATTTCTTTGCAAGTTTTCTAAATGAGTTTCTGATTTCGGCTCTATCAGATCCCTCTTGTACTTGTAATACCTGATAATAATTAATCAATTTTGACTACCTCTTTTTCTATGATAAATGGATGATACGTTTGTTTATACTCGAGTTAGTTGATGAAAATCTTATGAATCGCGCATATTATCATCAGTATACCTGCAAGTCAAAAGTTTTTGAGTTTACCAACTGTAAATGGTGCTGTGATTCTCATCATAGTCGAATCTGCTACTCGTATCTGAGCGTTTCGATTGGATCTAAACGTGCGGCCTTTAATGCCGGGTATATACTGAATAAAACACCGCATGCAACAGAGAAGGAAATAATTATAATTATATCCTTAAAATCCACAACGGTTGGTATTTCGTTAAAATAATAAACTTCCGGCGGGAACGGCCTCCAGCCTGAGTAATTGTATACGGTTCTCTCAATCCAGTTAATTCTATTTATGAAACCAAGTCCCAGGCCGGTACCTATTGCTGAACCGAAGAGGCCTATGAACAGGCCATTCATCAGGAAAATAAGCATTATGCCCCTGGTTGTAGCGCCTAGCGCCTTCAAGATGCCAATGTCTTTAGATTTTTCAAATACAATCATGGTTAAGATGGCAAGTATGTTAAATCCTGCTACGATAATGATGAAGAACAAGATAAATGCCATAACACGTTTTTCAAGGGCAACGGCTTTCAGGAATGTGCCGCGCACTTCTTCCCAGGTTTGAATATAAAAACCGAATCCAAGTTCTCTTTGAAGGCGATCACGCACCATTGGTGCGTTTTTATAATCATCTAATCTGACACTTATTCCCGTAACAGAATCCTTCGTTCCTGCTAACTCCTGGGCAGTCTTTAAGGGTATGTAAATATAGTTTTTGTCAACATCATACATGCCTGATTTAAATTTTCCAGTAAGGATAAACGGTTTTACATTAATCTTATCCCAACCCTTGATTGTCACTAAGACAACCTTTTTCTCCATTTCCTACAAAGCTTTCCGGGTTTGTTTCAGGGTTGCCTTCTTTGATACGCAACAGTTCGATGCCACCGAAAGCACTGGGAGTATTTTTTTCTCCGTGCACCATTAATAAATCCTGTGGTTTGTTGCCAAATTGTTTTATATAGTTTTCAAAACCTCCCACTTTTGCTTCTGCAAGAGGGTCGATGCCCTTAAAGTATGTGAATTCTTTTGCGCCTCTTATGTTAAGTAGTGCGGGTCCTTCTATATACGGGGAACACGCTTTGACATGTTCAAAAGATTCTATCTTTTTTATGACCTCTTTATAATTACCCAAACCATAGACACCTCTTTTTGCGACTATGATATGTGCTAACGTACCCTTTATTTTTGTACGTAATTCTTTGTCGAAACCACTCATTACCGATAGTACAACTATTAACGTCATAACCCCAACGGCAACTCCTGCAACCGCGAAAAAGGTGATTTTCTTCCTTCGCAGATATCTGAGACTTATAAATAGTTTGTACATTTTTGTGTTTTCAGGTTCGGATTTTCAAAAATACTATCATAACAATGTGGATATAAGCAATTAAAAATCCATGTATACAACTGATCCTTCCTATTTTATATAAAAAAAGCTTGTAAAAGAAGTTATATTTAAATATAAAATAGCCGTTTTACATAATTTCACGTTTTTATAAGGTATTCTTATGCTGACTTTTACAACTGCCGGCGAATCACATGGGAAGTGTCTGATTGTAATAGTAAATGGATTTCCGGCAGGGATTCAATTGGACGAATCTGACATTAACGCAGAATTAAAAAGGCGGCAAGGCGGTTTTGGCAGAGGCGGAAGGATGCAGATTGAAAGTGACAAAGTCTGCATCTTGTCAGGTGTAAGAAAGAGTACTACTATTGGAAGTCCTATTTGCTTAAAGATTGAGAATAAAGACAGTAAAATAGACGTTTTGCCGGATGTTACAAGACCGAGGCCGGGACATGCTGACTTAGCGGGGATTATTAAGTATGGCCAGAAGGATGTGAGAAATATCCTTGAAAGGGCAAGTGCAAGAGAAACCGCTGCCAGGGTGGCTGCAGGGGCTTTAGCAAAGATTCTGCTTGCCAGATTTGATATAGAGGTCTTGGGCTACGTTAAGAGTATTGGAGGTATAAGTTCAAAGAAAATAGTAAAGAACCCAAATGAAATCTTAAAAAACAGAAATAAGAGCAAGGTTTACTGCCTGGATAAACTGTCTGAAGCTAAAATGGTAGAAAAAATCAAAAAAGCTAAAAGGGACGGTGATTCTCTCGGAGGTGTTATTGAGGTAATGGCGTTTGGAGTCCCGCCCGGACTGGGAAGCCATACGCAATGGGAATTACGACTGGATGGAATCCTGGCAGGTGCTTTGATGTCAGTGCAGGGGATAAAGGGGGTTGAGATCGGCCTGGGATTTGGTTTTGCCAAAAAGTTTGGTTCACAGGTACATGATGAGATATTTTATAGTGAAGACAGGGATGCTTTCAGCAGGACGACTAATAATGCCGGAGGGATAGAAGGCGGTATGACAAATGGTGAGGTAGTAATTGCAAGAGCGGTTATGAAGCCCATCCCAACGCTCATGAAGCCATTGAGGTCTGTGGACATAATCACTAAAAAGCCGAAAAGTGCGTCAACTGAGCGTTCGGATGTCTGTGCGGTGCCTGCTGTATCTGTTGTTGGTGAGGCGGTTATGGCTTTTGGAATAGCCAGGTGTTTTATGGAAAAATTTGGTGGTGACAGCATTAATGAAGTAACCCGGAATTATGAAGGTTATCTGAAGCAAATTTGCACAATTTAATCCAAAATCAGGTGTAGTTTTAGCTTGAAAAAATAGAATTTTTTGATCCCTTGAAAAGGTTTCTATGCTAGCGTAGCTCAACGGCAGAGCAGCTGATTTGTAATCAGCAGGTTGCGGGTTCGAATCCCACCGCTAGCTTTGTTTTTTCTTAATTGGGTCGATATGTGCGTTTAGGGTTTGTCCAGTATTATGGGGAGGTACCCGAGTGGCCAAAGGGGACAGACTGTAAATCTGTTGGCGTAGCCTTCGGAGGTTCGAATCCTCCTCTCCCCATATTTTATGGTTTATGGGTCTTGTTGTGTGTTGATGTTAGTTTACGAATAATACGGCGAATACTAACTAAGAATGTATTTTAAGGCTTCCAAATCATCATCACCGGAATATCCCGAGTATTATTGTCTTAGACAATAAAATAAGTTTTTTTCTCCTGCCTGAAGCGATTGTTCAGACCGAATAAGCGGGCGTAGCTTAATGGTAAAGCCCTAGCCTTCCAAGCTAGCCATGTGGGTTCGATTCCCATCGCCCGCTTAATGATAAAATATATCTGTTATTAATTATAATAAATTTGGCAAATATTACCCTTTTTCATGGATAAGTCATCGCAGGGCAAGCAGTTACATGTTTTTTTGCTTTATTGAAAAAGTTTTTGACTTTTTTTGCATATGATGTTAATATAGAACACTTTGCGCCAAATTCTAAATCTTTTAGTAATTTTGCGTTATGTGCTGCTGTGGCTCAGGGGTAGAGCACGTCCTTGGTAAGGACGAGGTCATGGGTTCAAATCCCATCAGCAGCTCTCATTTGAGTGTATGGTTTTAAAATAAATATAGAATGTTATTTCACTAAATATAGGAAATTTTAGGAGTTTATATTATGGCCAAGGAAGTATTTGAGAGGACAAAGCCGCATGTGAATGTGGGAACGATAGGGCATGTAGATCACGGCAAGACGACGTTGACGTCAGTGATAACACACATATTATCGAAGGATGGATTTGCGAAAGAGAGGGCATTTGATTCAATAGACAATGCGCCGGAGGAGAGGGAGCGTGGAATAACGATAGCGATAGCGCATGTTGAGTATGAGACAGAAAAGAGGCATTATGCCCATGTTGATTGTCCAGGCCATGCTGATTATGTAAAGAACATGATAACCGGAGCAGCGCAGATGGATGGTGCAATACTGGTGGTAAGTGCGCCGGACGGTCCTATGCCGCAGACACGAGAGCATATACTGCTTGCGAGGCAGGTAGGAGTGCCGAGGATAGTGGTGTTTATGAATAAGATTGATCAGTTGGATGATCCTGAGTTGGTGGAATTGGTGGAGTTAGAGATCCGGGAGCTGTTGAGCAAGTATGAGTTTCCCGGAGATGATATACCGGTGGTTCAGGGTTCAGCGCTGAAGGCTGCGGAGTGTGGTTGTGGTAAGAAGGAGTGTGAGCAGTGTGGCCCAATACATAAGTTGATGGATGCGCTGGACACTTATATACCAGATCCTGTGAGAGAGACAGACAAGCCGTTTTTGATGTCGATAGAGGACGTATTCAGTATAAAGGGTAGAGGTACGGTAGGTACGGGTAGAATGGAGCGAGGTGTATTGAAGGTAGGCGACGAGGTAGAGATAGTAGGAATGGTAAAGGAGATAAGGAAGACGGTGGTAACAGGAGTGGAGATGTTTAACAAGACGCTTGAGGAGGGTATGGCAGGGGATAATGTAGGTGTGTTGTTAAGGGGAGTGGAGAAGGATGATTTGGAGCGAGGTCAGGTGTTGGCAAAGCCTGGCAGTATAACACCGCATACCAAGTTTGAGGCAGAGGCGTATATATTGACGAAGGAAGAGGGTGGCAGGCATACGCCGTTTTTTAGTGGGTATCGTCCGCAGTTTTATTTCAGGACAACGGATGTGACAGGAGTGGCGACGTTGTTGGGTGGAGCGGAGATGGTGATGCCCGGTGACAATGCTAATTTGCAGATAGAGTTGATAACTCCGATAGCGATGGATAAGGAGTTGAGGTTTGCGATAAGAGAAGGTGGAAAGACGGTAGGAGCGGGTGTTGTTACTAAAATTATTGAATAGTGTAAAAGTAAAGCGTAATGGCGAACTATATAACTTTGGCGTGTACAGAATGTAGTAGTAGGAATTATAGGACAAGCAAGAAGCTGAAACAGACTGAGCGTCTGGAAATGAAAAAGTTCTGTAAGTTTTGCAGGTCACACACAATACATAAAGAGCAAAAAAATAGAAAGAAAGGTCTGTAGCTCTAATCGGCTAGAGCACCGGATTCCAAATCCGGGTGTTGGGGGTTCGAGTCCCTCCAGACCTGCCAGAAAATTTTACTATAGAATAGTAGAGTAGCGAGTATGACTTTTCAAATTTATAGAAAGGGAATGGGTGTATATGCCAGAAGTGCGGTAGCAGGACTCTTTGGTCTTGCCGCAATATTTGCGGCATACTCTTTATATGGGGCATTGATAGACCTTCCAGAGTTTTATGCCGGTGCCAGGGTACCCTTGCTGGATATAAGTTTGACTTGGGGGGTAGCTGGTTCATGTGCACTTTTTGTTTTGTGCGGCATATTTATATGTTTATTTACAACTGGTTTTGAAATAGGGCTAAAGAGATTAGATAACAAGTCCAAGAAAGCTGTAGAGTTTTTTATAGAAACACAAGCAGAGCTTCAAAAGGTTTCATGGCCGACAAGGAGCGAATTAATTGGCTCAACAATTGTTGTTATCGTATGTTTGGTAGTCTTGGGGGTGTATGTTTTCTGTGTTGACTGGATAGTGTCAACTTTTATGAAAGCTATAGATATATTGTAGTAAGTTTTTTATGTCTGGGGTTGAGGGGCAATAGCGTTGAGCATCTTGAAGGCTTGTGATCACGTCTATTCGAACACCGCTAATTCAGAAATGGCTGAGTGAGACCCACCATCTTCCTGCTAGGTAAGTTTCAAAGAGTTTCATGGAAAGAGTAATTTAGTGTGAATGTATAGCGTTTCTAGATTTTGACAAGAATTATTGTTTTGTGTTATGGGGAAAAAGTGGTTTGTGCTTCGTGTGCAAAGTAACAAAGAGGATAAGGTTAAAAGTGATTTGGAGAAACGTATTAAAATCCAAGGAATTGAAGATCTTATCCCAAAGATTTTAGTGCTTAGTGAAAAGGTATCTGAAATCAAAGGTGGAAAGAAAAGAGTAGCCGAAAGGAAGATATATCCGGGTTACGTAATGGCGGAAATAGAGGTTGATGAGAAAGGTGAAATTCCGGAAGAAGTGTGGTATATGATTCGTGAGGCTCCTGGAGCAGGTGATATTATTGGTGGAGATAGTAAGCCGATACCAATGCAAAGTAGTGAAGTTGAGAAGTTATTAGAAAGAGTAGAACGAGGGGAAGAAAAGCCGAAAGCAACGATAGAGTTTAGTAAGGGAGATAGGGTAAGGGTTAAGGAAGGCCCCTTCGAGAATTTTGACGGAGAGGTGGAAGAAGTCTTGCCCGCTAGCGGTTGTTTGAAATTAATGCTTACGATTTTTGGCAGGCCTACACCTGTAGAATTGGAATATTGGCAAGTAGAGGCAATGTAGTATAGAGAATTTAATGGCAAAAGAAGCTGATACTAAATAAAACTACAAATCCCCGGAGGACAAGCTACTCCAGCGCCCCCTGTCGGCCCTGCTTTAGGACAGCATGGGGTGAATATTGGCCAATTTGTTACTCAATTCAATGAGAAGACCAAAGATTTGCAGGGAACGATAACACCAGTGGAAATCTCGGTTTACAAGGATAAGTCATTTACTTTTATTCTCAAATCACCTCCAGCTGCCGTATTGCTCAAAAAAGCTGCGGGGATAGCGAAAGGTTCTTCGGAACCGAACAAGGACAAGATAGGCAAAGTAACAAAGTCGCAGGTTGAAGAGATCGCAAAAGTAAAGCTGTCCGACCTTAACGCAAAAAACCTTGAAATGGCCGGGAAGATTATCGAAGGTACTGCTCGGTCTATGGGTTTAAAGGTAGAGGGCTAGAAATCTTAAGTATATTAAAGGAAATTAATAGTGAAGTGTAGAAGTAAGCGTTACGTCGAATCAAATAAAACGGTCGAGAAATCGAAGGAATATGAACTGAAAGAAGCGGTTTCAGTCCTAAAAAACTTTAACAAGACTAAGTTTGACGAAACTGTTGACATTGTCATGAAATTAGGCGTTGACCCTAAGCATTCGGATCAGATAGTCCGTGGGTCATTCTCGTTGCCTAAAGGGATTGGAAAAGAAGTCAGGGTTGTAGTCTTTGCCAGTGGAGACAAAATAGAGCTGGCACAGAAGGCAGGTGCCGTCGAAGCGGGCGGTGATGATTTACTGAAGAAAGTCGAGGGTGGGTGGTTAGATTTTGATGTGGCAATTTCAACACCAGACATGATGGGCAAAGTTGGTAAACTAGGCAGAGTTCTGGGCCCGCAGGGTAAGATGCCATCTCCGAAGTCAGGAACGGTAACGAATGATGTTGAAACTGCGGTTAAAGAATTTAAGGAAGGTAAGATAGAATATAGAACAGATGCTGGTGGTAATGTTCATGTTCCTGTGGGGAAAACATCTTTTCCTGAAGAGGACCTGGCCGAAAATATTAGATCATTTATAAAGCACATTGTTAGCAATAAACCACCTGCCGCAAAAGGAACTTTTGTTCAGAAAATATCTATTTCATCTACTATGAGCCCTGGTGTAAGAGTTGCGCTGGCTTCATAGTTAAATATTTTAATGAATTTTAAAAATGTCTAAAGCGTTGAAAAAATTAATTGTTGATGAGCTTGTAACTGACTATAAGGGTAAGAAAAATCTTGTTCTTGCGAATTTTAAGGGAATAAACGCTCATCAGTCAAATGTGTTGAGGAGCGATCTGAGGGAGAAAAATATCAATGTGAAGGTTGTAAAGAATTCTCTTGCCGCTATAGCATTTAAGGAAGTAGGGATTTCGGAGCTTGGGCAAATGCTTGATGCACAAACAGTTGTTGCGTCAAGTGACGACGATCCTGTAGAGCTGGCCAAAATGCTGAAGAAATGTTCTAAAGAGATATCGGACTTTAAAATTATAGGCGGATGGGTGGATGGAGAGTTAATGTCATTTGACAATATCAGAACTCTGGCATCAATTCCATCCAGAGAGGTGGTTTTAACACAAATAGTATTTGCGATACAGGCACCTATGGTTCAATTAGCAAATGTATTTAATGCCACGGCAAGTAGCCTATGTCGAGTTTTGCATGCGATAAAAGAGAAAAAAGAGTGATGTTTAATATAAAGAATGTTTAAAAGGTAAAAGGAGGAAATTATGGCAACAGATACAAAAGTAAAGAAAACTGAGCCTACTGAAAAGATTACCCAGGTACTTGAGCTGGTTGAAGGAATGAGTTTGCTTGAGGCTTCTCAGTTGGTAACGGCATTTGAGGAAAAATTTGGTGTTTCTGCTTCAGCGGCAATGGCGGTTCCAATGGGTGGTATGGCACCGGCTGGTGGAGAAGAGGCAGCTAAGGAAGAGAAATCAACGTTTGATGTTGTTCTGAAGGAAATTGGTGCGAACAAGATTCAGGTTATTAAGGCTGTTCGTGCAGAAACTTCACTTGGGTTAAAAGAGGCAAAAGCATTGGTAGATAGTGCACCAAAGCCCATAAAAGAAGGTGTTGCAAAGGAAGAAGCGGAGAAGGTTAAAAAAGCGTTAGAAGATGCGGGTGCGGTGGTTGAACTTGCATAAAGTAGTAAATTAAAAAAACTTTTGTTGGAATGCTGCAAAAGAAAGTATGAAAATGATAAATAAGAACATAAGAAATTACGGTAAAATTACCGACGTGATTGAGATGCCTGATCTGATCAGGACTCAGACTAAGTCATATGCAGCTTTTTTGCAGGAAGATGTGCTTCCGGATAAGCGAAAGAATCGAGGTTTAGAAGCCATTTTGCGGGAGACTTTTCCAATAAATAACTATGACGAAACGATTAATCTAGAATACATAAAGTATGAGATAGGGAAACCACGTTACGGTCCGGATGAATGCAGGAAATTGAAGTTGATTTATGGCAAACCTCTGAGGGTCTGGTTAAGATTAAATAAGGAAGAGCCTGTTGAAGAGGCGGTGTATCTGGGAGAAATTCCTGTTATGATTGGCGGCGGTGAGTTCATAATAAATGGAACAGAAAGGGTCGTCGTAACTCAACTTCATAGGTCGCCAGGTGTGGATTTTGTTGAGGAACTGCATGCAGAGAAGAGAATGCATTCTTGCAGGGTTATTCCGGAGCGTGGCAGTTGGATTGAGGTGGAAGTTGGGAAAAAAGATGTTTTGACTACCAGGGTTGATCAAAGTGGTAAATTTCCTGCAACATGTTTCCTGAGAGCAATGTCAGAAAAATATTCAAAAGATGAAGATATTATCAGGCTTTTTTACGAAACGGAAACAGTCAGTATTAAAGATTCTGCTTCGAGAAAAAACTTAAAGATAGGTATTTAGTTGGTCGATTGATTAACCCTCAAACTGGTGAGATTATATTGGAAGCTGGAAGACAAATAACTGAGGATATGGTTGGTGTTATATCGAATTCAAATCTTAAAAAGATTGAAGTTATCAAGAGCATGGATGATCCTTTGATACTTAATACTCTGGAAACTGATAATGCAGAATCTCATGAAGATGCGTTGTTGAAGGTTTATACAAGATTCAGACCTGGAAATCCTCAGCAATTGGATAAGGCAAAGCAATTGTTTCATGATAAGTTCTTTGATGCAAAAAGATATAAATTAGGTCTTGTAGGGCGATTTAGATTAAATAGAAAATTAGGGCAGGAAGTATCTAATAATGAAATGACTTTACAACCTGAAGATTATATAAATTCTATCAAGTATATCGTAACACTTAGAAAAGATGAAGGAAGTATTGACGATATAGACCATCTTGGCAATAGGCGCCTCCGAACTCTTGATGAGTTATTTGGTGAAGAATTACGTAGAGGATTTCTTAAGCTGAGAAGAACAGTCCAGGAAAGGATGAATACTAAGGATTTTGAGCTGTTGACGCCAAGGATTCTCATAAACTCCAGAACAATATTTTCAGCAATAGAGTATTTCTTTAGCCGTGGCGAGCTATCTCAAGTATTAGATCAGACCAATCCATTAGCACAGCTTACACATGAACGGAGATTAAGTGCCTTGGGGCCAGGTGGGCTTAATAGAAAGAGAGCCGGATTTGAGGTTAGAGATGTTCACATCTCGCACTATGGGCGAATATGTCCTATTGAGACCCCGGAGGGTACAAATATTGGATTGATTGCATCATTAAGTATATATGCATCAACTGATGATTATGGTTTCTTAATTTCTCCATACTTAAAGGTCAAAAACGGCAAACTAACAAATGAGATTGTCTATCTTCGTGCCGATGAAGAAGAAGGCAAAACTCTTGCACCGGCAGATACTCAGTCGAGTTTTGGAGCTAAAGGATTAAACAGTGAAGTCCTTGCACGTTTTAGTGGGGACTTCAAGCTTGTAAATGTGAAGGATGTTGATTACATAGATGTATCACCGAAGCAGTTGGTAGGAGTATCTACAAGCCTGATCCCATTCCTTGAACATAGTGATGCGAACAGAGCATTAATGGGATCAAACATGCAAAGACAAGCAGTGCCGTTACTAATAACAGAGCCGCCACTTGTTGCTACAGGTATGGAAAAAATGGTTGCACAGAATTCCAGTATGGTTGTTCGCGCTGAAAATGCCGGTACTATTACTAAAGTTGATGGTGAACAAATAATAATTAATGACAGTGATATATACAATCTAAGGAAATATGTTGGCTTAAACGAAGGAACCTGTTTAAACCAGAAACCTATAGTGGTAGAGGGGCAAAAGGTAAAAAAGAAAGAAATTATTGCTGATGGTGCTGCTACTTGTAATGGTGAATTGAGTTTGGGCAGAAATGTATTGGTGGCCTTTATGACATGGGATGGTTACAATTTTGAGGATGCTATGGTAGTTAGTGAAAGTTTGCTCAAGAACGACAGTTATACGTCAATTCATAGAGATGAGTTTGAGGTGGAGATCAGGGAGACAACACTTGGGAAGGAGGAATTTACCAGGGATATACCAAATGTTTCCGAGAAAGCTCTCAGTAATTTAGACGAAAACGGCATAATTCATGTTGGAACGAAGGTTAAACCTTCAGATATTCTTGTAGGAAAAATTGCTCCAAAGAGTAGAAGTGAACTATCTCCGGAAGAAAAACTTTTACATGCAATATTTGGCAGAGCTGGAGAGGATGTCAAGAATGTTTCTTTGGAGGTGCCATCTGGTGTAGAGGGGATTGTTATAAATACACAGCTTTTCTCTCGAAGAGCCCATCTGTCAGACGAAAAAAGACAAAAAGTTACGAATGAAATAAAAGGCATAGAAGTTAAATTTGATAAAGCAATATCAAAAGAATTTGTGAAAATGATAAAAGACCTGGAACAGGTTTTTGATGGTACACTTGTAAATTTGGAGACGGACAAGCCTTTGAAAGTATCATACGGGACAGATATCGAACGTATTCTTGATTTGCAGGAGCGGTTTGATATTAGAAACTTTGATTCTGGTAGTAATAAGAGGAAAAGTGAAAGAGCGTCGAGAATTTGTGCTGAGCATAACGAAAGCATTGAGTCTTTGAAGGAAGATAAAGATACAAAAATAAGTCAATTAAAAAGAGGTGATGAATTACCAAGTGGTGTATTGGAAGTGGCAAAGGTTTCTATTGCAACGAAAAGGAGGCTGTCTGTTGGAGACAAAATGGCAGGAAGGCATGGTAACAAAGGGGTCATAGCCAGGATTCTGCCCGTGGAAGATATGCCATGTTTGGAGGATGGAACGCCAGTTGAGATGATTCTGAATCCCCTTGGAGTTCCTTCCAGGATGAATCTGGGTCAAATCCTGGAAACACACCTGGGTTGGGCTGCAAAAAAATTGAATTTCCAGGCTGTTACACCTATTTTTGATGGGGCAAAAGAATATGAAGTAAGGGATACTTTGAAAGAGGCAGGGCTTCCGGAGGACGGCAAGGCTACATTATATGATGGTTGTACCGGCGACGCCTTTAATCAAAAGGTCGCAGTTGGGTATATGTATATGTTGAAGCTGCATCACTTAGTTGACGAGAAGGTACACGCCAGAGCTACGGGGCCGTATTCCTTGATAACACAACAACCTCTTGGAGGAAAAGCAAGGTTCGGTGGGCAAAGGTTTGGGGAAATGGAAGTATGGGCATTAGAAGCTTATGGGGCTGCCTATAATCTACAGGAACTTCTTACCGTGAAAAGTGATGATGTAGAGGGTCGTACCAGAATTTACGAGTCAATGGTTAAAGGTAAGAATACGCTGGAAGCAGGAACTCCTGCATCATTCGAAGTACTTACCAAAGAGGTTGAGGGACTCGGTCTTGCCTTGACACTTGAGAAAGAAGAAAAACTTTAAATAAACAAGTTAGATTGTTATGTGCTTTATTATTTTAAAGCGCATGATTGAAGCAATAAATTTATCTCTTTTTTAACGATAAATGGAGATTAACTAATGACAATTAGCACATATGAAAAGATAAATGAATATAGCTCCGTGAGGATATCACTATCGTCAACAGAGAATATCAGGAGCAAGTCATATGGTGAAGTAAAAAAACCAGAAACAATAAATTATCGTACATATCGTGCAGAGAAAGATGGACTATTTTGTGAGCGAATTTTTGGTCCTGAGCGTAATTGGGAATGCTTTTGCGGAAAATATAAGGGTATTAAGCATAAAGGGATTGTCTGTGATAGATGTGGGGTCAAGGTAACTCATTCTCGCGTAAGAAGAAAAAGGATGGGGCATATTGGTCTGGCGGCGCCTATTGTTCATATATGGTTTTTTAAGGCAATGCCTTCGAGAATAGGAACCCTTTTAGGTATGAAAACTAACGTTTTGGAACGGATTATATATTTTCAGGGTTACGCTGTGATAGATCCTGGAAGTACGCCACTTAAGGAATATCAATTGTTGACGGTTGATGAGTATGATGATGCTCGGGAAAAATATGGAGAAGGTAGTTTCAATGCCGGTATGGGAGCCGAAGCTATGCGGACAATACTTCAAGGCCTGGATTTAGAGAAAATATCAAAGGAGCTTAGGATAGAACTTACGGAAACAAAATCCAAACAGCGAACCAAGGATATAATAAAAAGATTAGCAATTGTTGAATCTTTTAAAGATTCTGGAAACAAGCCTGAGTGGATGGTTATGGATGTTGTTCCGGTTATTCCTCCGGATTTGAGGCCTTTGGTATTATTGGAAAGTGGAGACTTTGCCAGTTCAGACCTTAACGACCTTTACAGGCGTATAATTAATCGAAATAATCGTCTTAAAAAACTGATAGACCTCAATGCACCGGAAGTAATAATTCGAAATGAGAAAAGAATGTTGCAACAGGCGGTGGATGCACTTTTTGATAATGGCAGAGGTAAGCGCCCTATCCTGGGCAGCAACAGCCGTCCTTTGAAATCTCTGACTGATATGATTAAGGGTAAACAGGGGAGATTCAGGGAGAATCTGCTTGGTAAGAGAGTTGATTATTCAGCACGATCAGTAATAGTCGTTGGTCCTGAACTTAAATTAAGCCAATGCGGGATACCTAAAAAAATTGCACTTGAATTATTTCAGCCATTCATAATTCGACGTTTAAGGGAAATTGGGCTGGCAGATACAATAAAGAGTGCAAAGAAAATGTTGGTAAGACAAGATGAAGAGGTTTGGGATATTCTTGATGATGTGGTAAGGAAGCATCTGGTTTTACTTAACAGAGCTCCGACATTGCATCGTATGGGAATTCAAGCGTTTGAGCCGATTCTCGTGGAAGGTAATGCAATAAAACTTCATCCATTGGTGTGCCGTGGATTCAATGCTGACTTTGATGGAGACCAAATGGCAGTTCATTTGCCCCTGTCCGTTGAAGCACAAATTGAAGCAAGAACACTGATGTTATCGACTAATAATATTTTTTCTCCTGCTTCGGGTGAGCCTATAATTACTCCTTCACAGGACATTGTTCTGGGTTGTTACTTTTTGACGACTCTGATAGGAGAACAAGATGAAGAAAAACTTAGAAGCTTCAGTAATTATGACGAAGTATTAATGGCTTATGCATTGAAGAAGGTTGGTGTTCATACTCAAATTAAACTCAGGCTGGAGCCAAATAAATCTGTTAAGAATGATGAAGATAAAAAGGACGAGAATACGTTATGTACTACCACTGTAGGCCGTGTTGTATTTAACGAAACCTTGCCTCCTGAACTGCCGTTTTATAATTACCCTCTTGATCATAAATCAATAAAAAATATTATCCAGGATTGTTATAAAATACTGGGCAAAGAGGCCACTATTGATCTATTAGACAACGTCAAAGAGATAGGTTTTAAAGAGTGTACAAAGGCTGGCCTTTCTCTTTCAATAATGGATTTAAAGATGCCAAAGAAGAAGGCTCAGATATTGGAAAAAACACAGAAAGAGGTTGAAAAGACTCAGAAATTATATCATAGGGGTATAATCACGGAGGGTGAAAGATATAATCAGGTAATAGATACTTGGACATATGCCGGTGAAATAGTGGCGGAGGAGATGCTTGATGAACTTAAGAATGATATAAGGGACGGAAAGTCGTACCTTAACCCAGTATATTTAATGTCTGCATCAGGTGCCAGAGGTAGTACCCAGCAATTGAGACAGCTTGCGGGTATGAGAGGCTTAATGGCTAAACCGTCAGGCAGGATAATAGAGACACCAATTAAAGCAAACTTTCGCGAAGGGTTAAGCGTATTGGAATATTTCAGTTCAACCCATGGTGCACGAAAAGGGTTAGCCGATACGGCTTTAAAGACGGCAGATTCCGGTTATTTAACCAGGAAACTTGCAGATGTTGCACAAAATGTAATTGTCACCTCTCATGATTGTGGAACAGTTAATGGAATCAGCAAGAGTGCCGTTTATAGGGGAGACCGTGTTGAGGTTCCTCTTCACAGGATTATTACTGGCAGAGTGTCTTTGAACAATATTGTAGATTTGGTTAAGGATGAGAAAATAGTCAAGGAAAACGAACTGATTACAGAAGAGAAAGCAAAAAGGATTGAGGCACTGGGATATGAGAAAATTCGCGTACGTTCTGCATTAACATGTGAGGTGCCGCAAGGTTTGTGTGTTAAGTGTTATGGTATGGATCTTTCTAAAGGTAAATTGGTAGAAGAAGGTACAGCTGTGGGAATCATTGCTGCCGAATCAATAGGAGAGCCTGGAACTCAATTAACTATGAAAACATTTCATATCGGTGGAACTGCGACACGATCAATTGAAGAATCAGATATAAAGGTTAGAAGGGCAGGCCGGGTCAACTACAGTGATCTAAATGTAGTAGAGAATCCAGAGGGAGAAAATATTACCCTGGGTAGTAAGGGAGAAATATTCATTGTTGATGATAAGGGCAGGCAACTCGAAAAACACGCTGTACCGCTAGGTGCAATAGTTTTAGTGAAGGAAAATGAAAAGGTTGCAGCGAGGCGAACAATAATCAAATGGGATCCTCATATGACTCCAATCCTCGCTGAGATGGGGGGTAGAATTCGCTTTGAAGATATAATAGAAAATAAAACAATGCGCAAGGAATATGATGCTGTAACCCGTATTAAAAGAAAGGTGATTGTAGAACATAAAGGAGACCTTCATCCTCAAATAATTCTTGAGGACAGTAAAGGGAAAATCCAGGGGCTTTATCCAATACCGGAGAAGGCGCATATAGAGGTTGAAGAGGGTTCAAAGGTTGTCGCCGGTACGCTTCTGGCTAAAACGCCAAGAGAGATTACGAGAACAGAAGATATAACTGGTGGACTACCCAGAGTATCAGAGATTTTTGAGGCAAGAAGACCAAAGGATCCTGCCGTAATGAGTGAAATAGATGGCATAGTAGAACTTGGTGAAAAGAAGAGAGGTAAAAGGACGATAATTGTTAAAGGTGAATCCGGAATGGAAGTAGACCATCTTGTTCCTCGTGGTAAGCATTTGAGGGTGCACAGGGGGGATCGTGTAAAGGCGGGAGACGCGTTGGTAGAAGGCCCTCTCGTCCTTCAGGATATCTTGAGGATTTGTGGTGAAGAAGAATTACAGCAGTATACATTAAAGGAAGTTCAAAATGTTTATCGTTCACAGAACGTACCAATAGATGATAAGCATGTTGAAATAATTATCTCGCAGATGTTACGGAAAGTGCAGGTAGACGAATCTAACGATACTAAATTACTACAAGGCGCGATTATTGACAAGTTTAAGTTTAAAGAAATAAATATTGAGGCAAAAGAAAGCGGTGGTAAGCCTGCCAGTGCCGAACCGTTATTGTTGGGAATTACTAAAGCCTCCGTACAAGCCGATAGTTTTATATCAGCGGCATCTTTCCAGGAAACAACCAAGGTATTGACAAAAGCTGCTTTAGAAGGAAATAGGGATATGCTTGTAGGACTGAAAGAGAATGTAATTCTCGGGCATTTGGTGCCAACTGGAACGGGATACAAACCATATCTTAAGTTGGTTAAGGAGAAAGAGGTCGTAGAAACATCTGATGATAAGATTGAAGAAAAGGAAGAGTTGTTACCAACATTATCTAATTAAGCTAGAGGGATAATATATGCCAACAATAAATCAGTTAGTAAGAAAAGGTAGAAAAAAGATATTGAAAAAAGTAAAAGTATTGATTTGGAAGGATGTCCGCAAAAGAAAGGCGTTTGCCTTCAGGTTATGACGAGAACACCCAAAAAACCTAATTCCGCTTTAAGGAAGGTGGCAAGGGTAAGGCTGACAAACGGAAAAGAGGTTACGGCTTATATACCGGGTGAAGGGCACAACTTGCAGGAGCATTCAATAGTTTTGATAAGGGGTGGGAGGGTACGTGACCTTCCCGGGGTTAAATATCACATAATAAGAGGTAGATTGGATACAGCAGGTGTAGATGGTAGAAAGCGCGGCAGGTCTAAATACGGGGCAAAAAGTTCAAAATGATCTTTAGTTTATTTGTTGTTTGATAGTGTGGGAGATAATACATGGCACTGCAATATAAAAGCACTGAAGTTTATCTAAAGCCCGATGTGCGTTTTAAAAGTACTTTAGTTGCTAAGTTTATTAATAATTTAATGCATGAAGGCAAGAAGAGTGTTGCCGAGAAAGTCTTTTATCAGGCAACAGATTTATTGCAAACCAGGTTTCCAGATAAAGAGCCTTTGGAAATAGTTGAGGCGGCCATCAATAATGTCAAGCCGTTGGTTGAAGTAAAGTCAAAACGTGTTGGTGGGGCGACATATCAGGTTCCGATTGAGGTGTCTAGAAAGAGGCAATTATCATTGGGTATTAGATGGATACTTGAAGCAACACGAAGCAAGAAAGGTAAAGCGATGCATCAAAAGCTGGCAGACGAACTATCTGATGCATATAAGAAGCAGGGAGTGTCAATCACAAAACGGGAAAATACTCACAAAATGGCTGAGGCAAATAAAGCCTTTGCTCATTTTGCATGGTAACATTTGGTTTATATATTATGAAAAAAGAAAATCTGGCAAATCTAAGGAATATAGGAATAGCTGCACATATTGATGCAGGGAAGACTACAACTACAGAACGTATACTATTCTATACCGGTAAGAGTTTCAAATTAGGTGAGGTTCACGAGGGTACTGCGACTATGGACTGGATGGAAGAAGAGCAGAAGCGTGGCATTACCATTACCGCTGCAGCAACCACATGTTTCTGGAAAGATTATCAAATAAACGTAATCGACACTCCGGGACACGTGGACTTTACAATTGAAGTTGAAAGGTCTCTAAGGGTCTTAGATGGTGCAATATGTGTTTTCTGTGGTGTTGGTGGTGTTGAGGCGCAAACAGAGACAGTGTGGAGACAGGCGAATAAATATAATGTTCCCCGAATCTGTTTCGTTAATAAAATGGATAGAATAGGTGCTGATTTTGTAAAAGTGTTTAACGAAATTAAGGAGAAATTAAATAAGAGTGTTGTTCCAGTCCAATTGCCGGTTGGTAAAGAAAAAAACTTTGAGGGTGTTATTGATTTAATAAAGATGAAGGCTGTAATATTCACTCACGAAGATGACAAGTCCGGATCTACGTATGAAGAGCGTGATATACCGGATGCTATGTTAGATGATGCCGGAATATATAGAGAGTTGATGTTAGAGGGAATTGCTGACAAAGTAGATTGGTTCATGGATAAATATTTAAGTGAAAGTTCACTCAGTGAGGAAGAAATAAAAAGTGCTATTCGAGAAGGAACTATTAAGTTCGGTTTAATGCCCGTATTATGTGGTTCTGCCTTTAAAAACAAGGGCGTTCAGCAGTTGCTTGATTCGGTATGTGACTATTTGCCGTCACCTCTGGAAATCCCACCAATAAAAGGAACCAATCCTAAAGATGATTCTGTTGTAGAAATGAACCCAACTGAAGAAGAACATTTTAGTGCCTTGGCTTTTAAAATTACATCTGATAAGCACGGTGATCTTACATTTATGCGTATCTATTCAGGCAAGATGGAGTCTGGGCAAAGGCTTTATAATTCAAGGACCAGGAAAAAAGAACTGGCAAGTCGAATATATAGTATGCATGCTGATAAAAGAGAGCAGCTGGAAAGTGCATCGGCTGGGGATATTGTGGCCATAGTAGGATTTAAAGATACTGGAACCGGTGACACGATATGTACTGAAAATCATCCTGTTTTGTTGGAGAAAATAGAGTTTCCTGAAA
Organism: uncultured bacterium; assembly: GCA_964010955.1. Classification (GTDB taxonomy): domain Bacteria; phylum Planctomycetota; class Brocadiia; order Brocadiales; family Scalinduaceae; genus Scalindua. Next base: position 8,679 of record CAXGMX010000002.1, on the reverse strand, counting down.
CAGTTATTTCCATGGCTATAGAACCAAAAACTGAAGCAGAAAAAGAAAAATTGGCTTTTGTTCTGGCCCGGTTGGCTAAAGAAGATCCGACATTTAAGGTTCATACAGATGATGAGACGAGTCAGTTAATAATTTCAGGGATGGGCGAATTGCATCTTGAAGTTTTGAAGAACAGGATGTTGAGCGAGTATAAGGTAAATGCAAATGTGGGTGCACCCAGAGTGTCCTATAGAGAAACTGTGCAACGCGAAGCTGAAATAGATGAAAAATTTGTAAAACAAACTGGAGGACGTGGTCAATACGCCCGTATAGAAATTAAGCTGGAACCACATGTAGGTGGAGAAAAGACTGTAGAGTTCGAAGATAAGATAAAGGGAGGTGCAATTACTAGGCAGTTTATAAAATCCGTGGAAAAGGGTATTATTGATACTGCAAAAAGCGGTGTGTCAGGTGGTTATCCTCTCATAAATATAAAAGTGACTCTGCTGGATGGTGATATGCATTCAGTTGACTCGTCAGAATTTGCTTTTTACCATGCTGCAGGAGTAGCTCTAAGAAGGGCAGTAGAGAAAGCTAAATCTGTTTTGTTAGAACCAATAATGTTGATAGAAATTACGGTTCCGGATAATTACCTTGGCGATGTGCTTGGCGACATGAATGGTCGCAGGGCTCATATTGTCGAGATGACAAATGAAGGGGACTTGAGGATAGTTAAAGGAAAGATACCATTGGCTGAGACCTTTGGCTATTCGAGTGTTTTGAGATCGATTACTCAAGGCAGGGGTACATATACCATGGAGCCTTTAGAATATAAGCCGGCACCGGCAAAAAGTTATAGTAACGTAGCATAATTCAGACAATCTTTAAGTTGTTTTTGGAGGTAGAAAAGGGATGGCCAAGGAAGTATTTGAGAGGACAAAGCCGCATGTGAATGTGGGAACGATAGGGCATGTAGATCACGGCAAGACGACGTTGACGTCAGTGATAACACACATATTATCTAAGGATGGTTTTGCTAAAGAGAGGGCATTTGACTCGATAGACAATGCGCCGGAGGAGAGGGAGAGAGGGATAACGATAGCGATAGCGCATGTTGAGTATGAGACAGAAAAGAGGCATTATGCCCATGTTGATTGTCCAGGCCATGCTGATTATGTAAAGAACATGATAACCGGAGCAGCGCAGATGGATGGTGCAATACTGGTGGTAAGTGCGCCGGACGGTCCTATGCCGCAGACACGAGAGCATATACTGCTTGCGAGGCAGGTAGGAGTGCCGAGGATAGTGGTGTTTATGAATAAGATTGATCAGTTGGATGATCCTGAGTTGGTGGAATTGGTGGAGTTAGAGATCCGGGAGCTGTTGAGCAAGTATGAGTTTCCCGGAGATGATATACCGGTGGTTCAGGGTTCAGCGCTGAAGGCTGCGGAGTGTGGTTGTGGTAAGAAGGAGTGTGAGCAGTGTGGCCCAATACATAAGTTGATGGATGCGCTGGACACTTATATACCAGATCCTGTGAGAGAGACAGACAAGCCGTTTTTGATGTCGATAGAGGACGTATTCAGTATAAAGGGCAGAGGTACGGTAGGTACGGGTAGAATGGAGCGAGGTGTATTGAAGGTAGGCGACGAGGTAGAGATAGTAGGAATGGTAAAGGAGATAAGGAAGACAGTGGTAACAGGAGTGGAGATGTTTAACAAGACGCTTGAGGAGGGTATGGCAGGGGATAACGTAGGCGTATTGTTAAGGGGAGTGGAGAAGGATGATTTAGAGCGGGGTCAGGTGTTGGCAAAGACTGGCAGTATAACACCGCATACCAAGTTTGAGGCAGAGGCGTATATATTGACGAAGGAAGAGGGTGGCCGGCATACTCCGTTTTTTAATGGATACCGTCCGCAGTTTTATTTCAGGACGACTGATGTGACAGGAGTGGCGACGTTGTTGGGTGGAGCAGAGATGGTGATGCCTGGTGACAATGCTAATTTGCAGATAGAGTTGATAACTCCGATAGCGATGGATAAGGAGTTGAGGTTTGCGATAAGAGAAGGTGGGAAGACGGTAGGAGCGGGTGTTGTTACTAAAATTATTGAATAATACTATTTGAGCTATGGGAAATGAAATAGATTTTAAAATTAGAATTCGTATGGAAGCTTATGATCACAGGATTCTTGATCAGTCGGCTGCAGATATAATAGAAACTGCCAAGCGTACGGGAGCAAAGGTGTCCGGGCCGATACCATTACCAACACGTATGGAGAGGTATACAGTTCTTCGTTCACCGCACGTTGATAAGAAGTCTAGAGAGCAGTTTGAAATGAGGACACACAAACGGTTGATAGATATTATTGAGCCAACACCGAAGACTGTTGATGCTTTGAACAAGCTTAATATGCCTGCGGGAATAGAAGTAAAAATAAAAGCGTAGGAATCTATCAGGCATCTTAAATACTAAAAACTTTTCTGATTGGATTTTTAAGGTAAATTATAAATGGTAGCTCGTTTATTAGGTAAAAAATTGGGAATGACCCAAATGTTTAATAATGAGGGTAATTTAGTTCCTGTGACGCTGATACAGGTAGGTCCATGTAATATCCTGCAGATAAAAAACAAGGAAAACGATGGGTATTCGGCTATACAGGTTGGATTTGAAGAACGGAAAAGAAAAGGGCGACTAAAGCTGAGATAGGACATTGTGCAAAGGCAAAAAACTGGTGCAAAGAAATTAGTGCGAGAATTTCGTGATGATACTTTGGATACAGAATATGAGCTTGGGCAGGTATTGACAGTTGATGTCTTTGACGGCGTGGAGGTGATTGATGTAACCAGTACCAGCAAGGGTAAAGGTTTTGCTGGTGTTATGAAAAGATGGGGATTTAGCGGCGGGCCCGCTACGCACGGTTGTACTACGCCTAGAAGTGCTGGCTCGGTTGGTGCAGGTACTGATCCTGGGCGTGTGTTGAAGGGGAAAAAGATGGCAGGTAGAATGGGTGGTCAAAAATGTACTGTAAGAAACCTGGATGTTATTAAAATAGATAAGGACAAGAATTTGATGTTTGTCAAAGGTGCTGTTCCTGGCCCAAATGGCGGATATGTAATTATAAGAAAGAGTAGATATAGTTAATCATGATAAATGTACCAGTATATGATAGTAGTGGTAATCCTTTAGAGAATACATCTTTGCCTGAAGAGAGATTTGGGGGTAAGGTTCACAGGGAGCTTTTGAGAGATGTGGTAATTATGCACGAGGCAAATCATAGGCGAGGTACAGCATCTACTAAAACCAGAGGAAAAGTGAAGGGCGGTGGCAAGAAACCATGGATGCAGAAACACACTGGAAGGGCGAGGGCAGGTAGCATACGATCTCCGTTATGGAAAGGTGGTGGAGTAATTTTTGGGCCCCAGTCAAGAGATTATTCTTATTCAATAAATCGTAAAGCAAAAAAAGTTGCATTGCAATCTGCGATATTGTCTAAATTACAAGATAATGAGGTGGTTATAATTGATAAGCTGGAATTTGATTCTCCAAGTACAAAGAAAATGGCGAATCTGTTGAAGTCTATAGAGATCAGAGAAAGCTGCCTTATCGTGATACCAGAGCTAAATGAGGCGATATGGAAATCCTCCAGGAATATTTATAACCTGAAGGTTCGTGTTGCTTCGGACTTGAATGCTTATGATGTGATCAAATACAGAAAGTTATTAATCGTTAAAGATGTGTTAGATAGCATTAAATTTAAGTAAATTTACTAAAAACTGATCAAATTCAAAATTCCACTATGGACCATTATCATATTATAAAAAGGCCTTTATCTTCTGAAAAAAGTGTTGGCGATAGAGAGTCGGCAAATTCGTTTCACTTTGAAGTAAATAAGAAAGTGAATAAAATTCAAATAAAAGAGACAATAGAGAAGCTGTTTGATGTAAAGGTATTATCTGTTAGAACTTTAAATAGAGCTGGAAAGAATAGAAAGTATAGGAACAAGGTGTATAAAACAAGTGGATGGAAAAAAGCAATAGTAACCTTGAAAGAAGGCGATACGATAGACCTTGGTTACTAAGTTTTATACTAACTGAAAGTGTGATTTAAATGGGAATCAAACGTTATAAACCTACAACAAATGGAAGGCGACAAGGGAGTGTTTCTGATTTTTCAGAAATAACAAAAGTAACTCCGGAGAAAAGTTTATTGATGCCTTTAACGAAAACTGGTGGAAGAAACAACGAAGGTAAGATTACTGTTAGGCATAGGGGTGGTGGAAGCAAAAGAAAATATAGAATAATAGACTTTAAAAGGAATAAATATGATATTCCTGCAAGGGTGGCAAGTATTGAGTATGATCCTAATCGTTCAGCTAACATTGCATTGTTGCATTATGTGGATGGGGAGAAACGATATATCCTGGCCCCTGCTGGTTTGGCTGTAGGGCAACATGTTGTTTCTGGCGAAAAGATTGATCCCCAGATCGGTAATTGTATGCCCCTTAAAAATATACATTTGGGAATTGAGATACATAATATTGAAATGAGACCTGGAGAAGGCGGTAAGATTGTTAAATCAGCAGGTAGCGTTGCACGGGTTTTAGCTAAAGAAGATAATTATGTGCAGATAGTCCTTCCTTCTGGTGAAATACGTAAAATATTTCATGAATGCAGGGCTACCATAGGCCAGGTTGGTAATACGGACAATATGGGCACTAAAATCGGTAAGGCTGGAAGGAAGAGGTGGATGGGGCGTAGGCCGCATGTAAGAGGTACTGCAATGAATCCGGTAGCTCACCCAATGGGTGGTGGAGAAGGCCGAAGCCATGGCGGAAGGCATCCTTGTTCTCCGACAGGTGTATTGTCAAAAGGCGGAAAAACAAGGAAGAGGAAGGCGACAAGTAATAAGTTTATAATAAGAAGAAGAAAGTCCAGGCGTAATAAAGGCTAGTTATTTAGAAATATAAAAATTAAGAAGGTATAACTATGGGACGTTCTGTAAAAAAAGGCCCTTTTATTGATAGTAAGCTGCTTAAGAAGGTGTTAAAGCAAAGGGACACAGGTGATAAGCAGCCGATTCGTACTTGGTCGCGCAGTTGTATAATTATCCCGGAATTTGTGTCACATACATTTATGGTGCATAATGGAAAGATTTTCCATAAGCTTTTTTATTATGGAAGATATGGTCGGGCACAAACTTGGAGAATTTGCTCCTACGAGAACATATAGAGGCCATGGCGGGACAAAGAAGAAGTAGGGTAAGCGGTAAATAAATTTCATAAAAATTGTTATTTTAAAATGAATTTTAAAGCAAGCTGTAAATATGTCAGGATATCGCCCAGAAAAGCCAGATACGTTGTTGATCTGATAAGAGGGAAGTCTGTAAATCATGCGCTGGAAGCACTAAGGCTGACACATAGAAGGGCTTCATACATTATAGATAAAACGTTAAGGGCTGCAATTGCAGGTGCTAACGAAAGACAAGATGTGGATATAGATTCTTTATATATAAAAGAAATATATGTTGATGGAGGTCCGGTACGTAAATGGTTTAGACCCAGGGCAAGGGGTGTTTCTGCAACTATTAAGAAACGTACAAGTCATATATCTTTAGTACTGTCAGATGGGAAGGAATTAGTATAAATCTTTCGGGTCGTGAAAAAAGATTAATATATTAAAGTGGTATTTATTTCCGAAACTTAATTAGGAAGGAAAAGATGGGTCAAAAAGTTTGTCCAATAGGTTTTAGACTGGGGATAACCGAGAATTGGAGATCGCGATGGTATGCAGATAAGAAAAAATTTGGCAAATTACTGGTCGAAGATCAAAAAATACGAAAATATATTAAAAAGAACTATCGCTTTACAGGAATACCAAAGGTAGAGATTGAAAGAACGCGTGATGAAGGTGCAAGAGTCATTATCTATTCAGCAAGGCCAGGTTTGATAATAGGTCGTAAAGGGGCTGAAATTGAAAAATTAAAGGAAGGTATCGAGAAATTAGTGGAGAAAGAAGTAGATATTAGGATTCAGGAGACTGAAAAGCCCGACCTGGAAGCACAATTAGTAGCTGAGAACATTGCTGAACAATTACAAAAAAGGGCGGCATTTAGGAGGACTATCAAAAAAGCTATTGATAGTACTATGAGTATGGGTGCAAAAGGAGTAAAGGTTCAGATCTCCGGACGTTTAGCTGGGGCAGAGATAGCAAGGACAGAAGGAGCTACTCAAGGAAGTATTCCGTTGCATACATTAAGGGCAAACATTGATTACGGATTTGCAGAGTCTTTGACCAGCTATGGTACGATTGGAGTTAAGGTGTGGGTTTATAAGGGATTAGTTGATTTGGAAAAAGGGGTTGATTATGCGGTTGATGCCAAAAAGGGTTAAATTTAGGAAGACTCAAAGGGGAAAGATTAAAGGTAATGCCACGAGGGGAAATACCGTATGTTTTGGTGAGTATGGTTTACAGTCTACTGAGCCGGGTTGGATAACGGCACAACATATTGAGGCGGGCAGGGTAGCGGCCACGCAATACGTTTCACGAGAAGGTAAATTAGTTATAAGGATATTTCCACATAAGCCGGTCACATCAAAACCTATAGAAACAAGAATGGGTAAAGGTAAAGGCGAACCTGAAAAATGGGTTGCTGTTGTAAAGCCAGGTACTATTTTATATGAAATAGGAGGAGTTCCTGAGGATATGGCAAAGCAGGCTTTTGCTAGAATCGCATACAAGATGCCTGTCAGAGTAAGATTTGTTAAAAGGAGAATGACGATTTGAAGGCAAGCGAGATTAGGGAAAAATCGCATCAGGAAATACTTGAAGAGTTTGAGGCCTGCAAGAGAGAGTTGTTAAACCTCAGGTTTCAATGGCAGGCAGGAGAGTTGCGTAATTCAGCACAATATAGACACATCAGAAAAGATGTTGCGAGGTTAAAAACTGTTTTAAGAGAAGCAGAGTTAGGTATTAACACAAACCTATTTGAGAAAAAGAGTGAAAAAGAAAGTACATAATGGAAACTGATAAGAATGTTAAACGGCGGAAGACCGTTATTGGTGTAGTGTCAAGCAGTAAAATGTCTAAGACAATTACAGTGAAATCAGAAAGGCGTGTAAAGCATCCCAGATATGGAAAGTTTGTTAAAAGAATGACCGTTTATAAAGCTCATGACGAAGAAAACAAGGTTGCCAATGGAGACAAAGTGGAGATTGTAGAATCACGGCCATTAAGCAAGAGTAAACGTTGGAGACTAGTTCGTATTATAAAATGACATAAGGAAGCTGATAAAATGATAATGGAACAAACAATGCTGGATGTTGCTGATAACTCCGGTGCTAAGATGGCTAAGTGTATTAAGGTTCTCGGCGGCTCGAAGCGTGTTTACGCGTCTGTTGGGGATGTTATAGTCGTTGCCGTAAAAAAGGCAATTCCTAGTGGCGTTGTGAAAAAGGGGGATGTGGCTAAAGGCGTAATTGTAAGAACAAAGAAAAATATAAGACGTGAAGACGGTTCTTATTTGAAGTTTGATAGAAATGCAATTGTAATTGTTGAAGATGATGGAAGCCCTAAAGGTACGCGTATTTTTGGTGCAGTTGCGAGAGAGTTGCGACAAAAGAATTTTATGAGAATAATTTCTCTAGCACCTGAAGTGGTGTAAATGTGATGTTTTAATGGAGAGTTGTTTAAAGATATGCATGTAAGAAAAAACGATACTGTACAAGTGATTGCAGGTGACGATGCTGGTAAAAAGGGCAAGGTCTTGAATATAATGACTAAGGATATGAAGGTTGTTGTAGAAGGGGTAAGTTATATTCAAAAGCATGTAAAACGTAGTGAGAAAAATCCACAGGGCGGACGCATGCAAAAGGAGGCGCCCGTATCATTGTCAAATGTACTGGTAGTATGCCAAAACAAGAGTTGTGAGAAAAATGGTATGGGCGTGAGAGTCAAACAGGAATTTCTTGAAAATGGTGATAAGGTCAGGGTTTGTTATAAATGTGGAAGTGAAATAATTGCTTCTGAATAATTTGTAAAACTAAAATAATAATATGGCACGTTTATTAGATAAATATCAAGAAGAAATTGTATCCAAGTTAATGGAGAAGTTTCATTTCAAAAACAAGCTAGAAGTTCCGAAACTGATTAAGATAGTGATAAATATGGGTGTCGGAAGGGCAAAGGAAAACAAAAAGATTCTTGAAGATGCAATGAAGCATTTAGCAACCGTTGCGTGTCAGAAGCCAAAACTTACTAGGGCCAGAAAAGATATCGCTGGTTTCAAGCTTAGAAAAGGGGATACTGTTGGTTGTAAAGTAACGCTGAGAGATAAAAAAGCTTACGAATTTATGGATCGTCTGATAAGTATAGTTCTTCCGAGAATAAAAGATTTTCGCGGCCTCCCGTCAGGGTCATTTGATGGCCGTGGGGGTTATACGATGGGTATAAGTGAATTGGCTGTCTTCCCTGAAATAAGTATTGATGATATTGAATTTGTACAAGGTATGGATATAACATTTGTGGTATCTACGAAATCGGATGAGCAATCATATGAGATGCTCAAATTGTTTGGTCTTCCTGGACAAGCATTTCAGATTCAGAATCTAAGGAAGATGTTGCTTCATCTAAAATCAATATAGGTGCATTCTTAAGTATTGCCCTTGCTATTGTTACCCTTTGCCTCTGGCCGCCGGAGAGCTT
>CAXGMX010000001.1:0-49700 GCA_964010955.1 uncultured bacterium | reverse complement strand
ACGCCACGTATAACAGCAAAAGTCTTTCTCATGGTTCTCTATTTTTACCGAAGGTATAGTGCAGTGCACATAGTTTTTGGAAAGGATGCATATTTTGATTACTTTTAACTATCTTTTAATCAAAAGATTAGTTTATGAAAATTTACCTCATTTACATCCGAGACGAGGATTATTACAACATTCTTCCTGAAAAACTCAGGAGAGCAGGAAACAGTGATCGGATTGAGGTGATGGCTTTCCCGCCACTTGGCATTCAGACACTGGCACCGATAATCCGCAGTCACGGACACGAGGTAACCATGTTCGATACCTGCCATCCACAGATGAAAGAAGAGCACATCGAGCAGGCCGTGAAAGATGAAAAACCTGATGTAATTGCCCTTTCATTTCTTTCAACTACTTGTTACCTCCTTGTGAAGAGTATGGCGCAAAGGCTAAAGAAGGCGGCGCCAAAAACACCCATTATTATCGGAGGGGCTTTTGCAACGGTGAATGCTGTTAAGATACTGAAAGATGCGCCATACATCGATTGCGTTGGCAGGGGGGAAGGTGAAGAGTTGATTCCTGAGTACCTCGACAACCTGGATAATCTGAAAATAGTTGGCGGTCTTACCTGGCGATTCAATGGTGAAGTGGTCCATAATCCTGACCGTCCCCTGATCAGTGACCTTGACAAGTTTCCTTATCCTGACCGTAAAAGCTTACCCATCGAATACATCGAATCTATGCCAATGGATGCGCCGGCAGTTCTTTCTCTCGATCGTTTTTGCACCATGCAAACCACACGCGGCTGCCCTTTCAAATGTATTTATTGTGATATTCCATCCCTTGCACGTGGCAAGTGGCGTAACCGCTCACCGGAGCATGTCCTGGGCGAAATGCAGCAGTTGAATGATGAAGGCTACAGATCAATCTACCTGACTGACGACCATTTCCTGATGCAGCGTAAACGCATAGAGACCATTTGCAACGGTATCATTGACAGAAAACTGGAGTTTCATTGGGGATGTGAGGGCAGAGTTGATTCGGTGGCTGTTGAGGAACTCCCATTGATGGTAAAGGCTAACTGCACTTTTCTTGCCTTTGGCGTGGAAGCCGGAACAAAGAAAGTACTCGACCGCCTGAAAAAGAACCAGACCCTTGAACAGATAGAATATGCCGTAAAACAAGCCAAAAAAGACGGAGTTGAAACGACGCACGGCTTTTTTCTGGTCGGCTCGCCGGATGAAACCTTTGAAGATATTCTGGAGAGTTTTCGATTTGCCGTCCGGCTTAGACTCGACACATTTAGCTTTAGCCGGTTATGCGCTTACCGTGGAACTCCGCTATGGCAGGAATATGTGGAAAGGGGTATTATTGATGATGAACGCGACTGGCATAAATGGTTCAAGTGTTCAGACATCGATCCAACAATTCTTCCGAGCGAAGTGGTTCAGCAGGCAAGGACAAAGGGATATAAGCAGTTGTTTGGTTACTTGGTACTCCGTCGTCCCATAGCCACATTCAGGCTTCTTCGCAAGTTCAGCCGGTATATGACGGCCTCGGATATTTTCAGATTGTTATGGAGTCCGTTTAGCAAAAAGGACAAAACCAGAAAACCTGAACTTCCTGAATGGATGATCGAGCAGGGACTGGAAGCACCGGTCAGGACGGCTTCTTAGGGGAAATTGACTTAATATAAAGTTTTCCTGATTTCATCAACTTGTTTTTTCGGTTTCCTATTACTAGCGAGATTCGCCTTCACGTTCTCAATTATATTGTTTGCACTACTATAATTAGAATTTAAACCTCAATAGTCATCAGGTCCTCAGCTAATACTATCTCTCCGCTGAACTCCTCTCTGCATTGACCCAGAATATCGTAATCATCACAGATTGGGTAAAAGTGTGTCAGTACAAGTTTCTTACAGTTCGATTCCCTTGCTATCCTTCCTGCAAGTGTTGAGTTCAGATGGCCGTCCACCTTTATGTGTTCGGGGTAGGAACATTCCAGCAACAGCACGTCTACGTCACGTGCCAGGTCGACAATGCTTTCGCAGTAATCCGTATCACCGGAATATACGAGGCTTTTTCCGTCTTTTGAATCGATACGGTATGCGAGACTGCCCTCGTGGTGATTGATGAGGCTTGAAGTAAGCCTGAAGTTCCCAACGTCAAGATGCCCTCCCGGTAATTCATTGACAGTAAGATTGTATCCCCTGGCCTCGATGAAATTATTGAAGACATTTGTCAGGTTACGGTGAAATTCCTTCATACCTGCAGGGCCGATTACTGTCAGATCTTTGCCCTTGTAGTTGCTGGGAATCCTCAGTGCAAACAGGAGTGAGATAAGGTCTGTAACATGGTCCGGATGAAAATGTGTGTAGATCGCATAGTCAATGTCCTTGAAGTTTACAGACGCCTCTGCAATCTTCTTTAAGGTTCCTGAGCCGCTGTCAAGCAGCAGGGTCTTGTCGGCAATGTTTATAAGATAGCCGGAAGAGCCTCTCCTTGCCGTAACGATACCTGTCCCTGAACCGAGAATGGTAAGTTTCATAATAAATTATTCCTTCTTTAGTCCTGCGGAAAGGAGGTATGTTACTAAATTTGCCTGGTAACGTACAGAAATATTAATCTCAATAGCTATATTAGAAAAATCCAGATTCTTAGATTATGTCTTAGAAAATGTATACTGTTTCTGATACCATTTTGTTATGGAAGACCCGGCTTTAAGGAAAGAGATTGTAAACTTGATAAATAAGAGAGGGAAGATAACGTTTGCTGATTTTATGGGATTGGCACTTTATCATCCCGAACATGGATACTATACCTCCGGAAAGGAGAAGATAGGTAAAAAGGGTGACTATTACACAAGCTCAGATGTTCATCCCGTATTTGGTGAGCTTATTGCCAGACAGCTGGAACAGATGTGGCGGCTGATGGGGAAAGGCCGGTTTACGGTAGTAGAGATGGGAGCTGGTAAGGGCAGGTTTTGTTATGACATAATTAATTTTATAAAAAAGAAATTCCCCGAATTCTTCGAGGAGGTTGATTATAAAATAGTAGAGATAAGCCAAAATCTTATTGAGAGACAATCCAGTACCTTGAAGGGACTGGAAGATAAAGTATCGTGGGAATCTCTCTCTGAAGACGGTTTTTCGTTTGAGCCTGTTATAGGGAGCTTTTTATCAAACGAATTCGTTGACTCTCTTCCGGTACATCAGGTGGTGGTAGAGAATAATTGCCTGAAAGAAATATATGTAACAATTAAGGACGATAAGTTCTGTGAGGTAATTGATGATCTGTCCGATCCGGCATTGGAAGATTATTTTGCAAAGTCTAAAATAAGTTTAAAAGAGGGGCAAAGGGCAGAGGTGAATCTGAAGGCACTGGATTGGGTAAAGAATATATCCCGTTACTTAAAGAGGGTTTTGTATTACGATAGACTATGGATACCTTGCCGAAGATCTTTATCTGAACAAAGGCACAGAGGGACATTGATGTGTTATTACGAGCACATTACAAGCGAGAATCCGTATGAGAGAGTTGGTAGTCAGGATATAACATCTCACGTGAATTTCAGCAGTTTAATGGAAGCAGGAAACAGATGTGGATTAAACACAACCGGTTTTACCAGACAATCAAAGTTCTTAATAGCACTTGGCATTCTTGATGAGATGAATAAGGTGCAGGGAGATATCGGCAAACTTCTGACAATAAAGAACCTTTTCCTGCCAGGCGGGATGGGAGATGTCTTTAAAGTCTTAATACAACACAAGGGAATAGATAATCCGGAATTAATCGGTTTAAGGAGTATGTCCGAACCGGGACTCGTCAGGGAGATTGAGGGATTGGTGATGAAAGAAAGGTAAATTGAGAATGAAGATACGTTATAATGTTTACATAATTTCGGTAGTTTTCCTGCTGTTGATTCAGCCACTTATTTCAGGCTGTACGACAACGGCGACAAAGGAATTATACGAAAAGGATTTATACAAAGAAGAGGCGGGCTTAATTGGCCAGAACCTTTTTCGTGATAAATGTTCTCTGTGTCATGAACTGCCGGTCATTGACGCCTATCCTTATACCCCGGAAGAGTGGGCAAGCATAATCAACTACATGCACGATACAAAAGAGGCCGGAAAGTTTATAACAACAGAAGAGGCGGAAGAGATAAAAGGTTACCTGAAATGGCTAAGCCAAACAAGATAACTAAACAAAGAGAAAGGATAAGAAACATTCTTAAAGGAGATCAATAAAATGAAAAATGATACAGTACAGGATACAACTACACAATTAGAGAGAGGATTAAGCAGGAGAGATTTTGTGAAACGCGGTCTTGCCGTTGGTCAGGCTGTCTTCATAGGTGGTGTACTGGTTGGAAACTTTGCAGGATGTACGACTGCGTCGAAAAAGGATAAAGAGACAGATGCCGGAAGGAAGACGAACATCAAGCTTACCCACATTACTGATACCCATGTTACATTTACTGGAAAGAATGGTACTGCCCTGGTTGAGGAAAGCTTTAATATCTTCAGGGATATCATAGACCAGATAAACGAGATGGGCGACATAGATTTCATCCTCTTTGGCGGTGACAATATAAATAACACAGATCCCGGTACAAAGGGATTCGATGAGTTTATGAGTATCATGTCAGGTGTTGAGGTTCCTTACTTTGCCCAATTCGGCAATCGTGAGTCCTCTCCCATCCCTCCTGGGATCGCACTATCAAAGGAGCAGTATGCCACGAAAATGAAGGGTCACGGACTTGATACCGGTCGTTATTCATGGAGCGTGTCACCTGTGCCGGGTTTGAGAATATTAGGATTGGACACATCAATAATCGATCATGATAACGGCGAAATTCCACAGACGGAACTTAAATGGATTAAGGAAGAGATTGCAAAATATCCGTACGACACAGTCATCACACTCAGTCATCATCTCCTCCTTCCTACATGGGGGAACAGGGATATACCAAAGTGGAGTAAGAAATACCTCCTGAAGAACTATCAGGAAGTTAATACGGTTCTTGAAGGTGCTCCTCAGGTCAAGGCGTGTCTCATGGGACATCATCACATCTCAAAGATTCAGACCGTTAATGGGCTTCATTATATCGCATCCCCGGCAACAGTTCAGTACCCGCACGCCTTCAGGACAATAACGATTAATGATAATGAGGCGAGGCTTCAGTTCCACCAGGTCAGAGACCGGAGGATTATAGAACTGGGGAGACATAATCTGTTAACAAGCAAAAACGCGGAAGAGTATGCAGGTGGCAGCGCTGAAGACATACTGGCCTACTGTCATGGTGGTGAGGGTGATAATGATGTTACACTGAAACTCAGGTGAAACGAGAAGTTAGAGGCAAGATTTACCGCAGATACGCAAAGTCCGCAGAGAAACAAAAAGAAATACTAACAGACAGGATGCACTAGTTAATAAGAATAAGTGTAGCTTGGATAAGATGAAAATGATATGGTTTTTCTCGCTTTACCCTCTAAGATTTTCTCTGCGGACTTTGCATCTCTGCGGTGAATTCATCTTTATTCACTCCAAACTACATTTCGCTAAAGTTCTCTATTGCAAATGCTTTATCTTTTGCGAATATTCTGCTCAAATTTATTTCCTCTTGATTTTGATATTTAACAGGATATTATAAATTTAAAATTTCCATCAGTTTGCTAAGTTGTCATACCTGAACAGAAAGGCAAATACTATATGAAATATATAACGATTACAGGGTTTATGGTTGCATGCTTATTAACAGTATATAACGGGCAGGCTTTTGCCCAAAGAAATGATGCTGAAGTAAAAATTGGGGTATATGTTCGTGGCGAGGAAAACATCAATGGTTTAATTGAAAATTATATAGGCAAAGAGCTTGGAAACCTTGGTAATGTTATAGTAACCTATTCTCAACTTGACTGCGCAATCGATGTTGTGGTAAAAAAACTTACGGACGATGGCAGTGCTAAGGGCGGTTATGTGCTTTCCGTAACTATTATTGACAGGTTTGATAGTTCTATAATAACCAGGGCAATTGAAGAATTAGATACAATAATACCAAAAATCAAAGCCCAACCGATTGTGATAAAACAATTGGAAGAATTATCGGTAGGATTAGTCGGTATAGCAATAAGTACCTCCAAAATTAAGAGCTATCATAATAGTTTCTTATATACCGGAAGTGAAGGGCAATTACGTGAACTATGTTTCAAAATAGTTGCTGATTTTAATAGCGAATACCTTAAAGAAAAAAGAAAGATGATTCAAAGAAGGTATTATTGATTAGGCATCTTATGGCAAAACTGAAGCTGGATTTGCATGAAATATGCAAGAATGGGAATTTGATTGAGAAAGAACTCATTCGAATAATCGAGGAGGCCAATGAGAAAAGGATAGCCCTCGTGGAAATCATTCCCGGAAAAGGGAGCGGCCAGTTAAAGAAAACCGTCCTGCGCTTTCTGGACCGCCCTGAAATAAAAAAGCAGTATCATCGTGTTAAAAAGGACAGTAAAAATTATGGAAGAGTTTTTGTGCATTTTAAACATGATTAACTGCCGAGTAAACTTGAAGGAGTGATAGGCTGGTCTTGCTGTGAACAACAATAAAATGAACAATTGGTTTTTGTATCTGATAAGATGTAAACATGGGCGACTATATACAGGCATAACAACTGATGTATTAAGAAGATTTGAAGAACATAAAAGCCATGATAAAAAAGGATCAAAATACTTAAGAGGAAAATCCCCTTTAAAATTGGTCATGAAAAAGAGGATTGGAAACAAGAGTTTGGCGTTGAAAATTGAAGCAAAAGGTAAAAAAAACTGTCAAAAGCTAAAAAAGAGTTGTTAGTAGACGGCAAAATCAAGATAGGGGATATAAAGAGAAATATTTGACACTGGTAACTGGAAACTGAAAGCAAGTGAGGTACTTCCTGTACATTATTTAGCTGTCAGTGTGTAGACGTCACCCCAGTCCTCGGGAGGCGGTTCCTGCGTATAGGCCTCGCATCTTTGCATCTTTCCTTATACGTAATGGAAGGTCCGTCATGGGGGTCTATCTTCAGGGCTTTCTCGAAGAGGTCTATGGCCTTTTGCCACTTTTTTTCCGGTATTCACTCAGACCATCTTCATAAACATCCAGTAACTCACGTTTAGTCCCCGGTATCTCTCCCTTTCTTTCAATCAGCTCATACACCTTGACCGGTGTCTCTTGCTTATCCTTAACACGTCTGATTTCTAGATCTGTCACTTAGTGCTGTCCGGATTCTCATCAAAAATGTCTGCAATACCGTCGCCGTCCTTGTCTCTCAGGAAATCTTTATCATTGTCATTGGTTAATAACCCTTCTCCGAATGGATTAGATATTTTGCTATGGCTTCTGAAAAACCCGGTGATTCCTGATAACCGGTTTCAATCCCCGTTACAGTGATTTCTCCGTTAACTATAAAACTGAAGATACTGGAACGATTGCCCGGCTTGATAGTTTCGTCAGTTTTGTCAACTGTAAACTTAGTTTTACTACCTGCGCCAAAGTATCCACCATACGTCCAGACAACTTGTTGATCTTTACCTCGTATAGTAACTTTGGAGTCCCAGAGTTTTGGACCTGTAACATTGTTCCTGAATCTATGGTCTGCCGCTGTTGCATCCTTAGAGGTAAATTTTATAGTAACTGATGCAATGTGTTCAGTATGATACTTTGGGTCGGGTTCGTTCTGGTCGTCATTGGTTATCTGAAAACAGTATCTGGTGAATCCTGGTACATAAGTTGCGTTAACGTCAGCCCTGACAGAGTCGGCAACGGCATTCTTTGTGCCCATAAAGAGGCTAAAGCACAACGTGGTAAAGAGTAATATTTTGTTAAATCTCCCTTTCATTGAAGGTGTCTCCTTTCTATTTGTTAGATTATTATTAATCATGTTGACATTATGCCATTTTGCAGATTCTCATGAAGCACAAAATAGTCATTGAAAATATCATGAATCGGACGAAAAATCAAGGGTAGGTAATAAAAAGATTGTAAACATAAGCCTTGACATTCTGTTAAAAATATATATAATAAATGTCTCATTAGTATTCACCCACATACCTATTAATCAACGAATCGGGCTCCAGTTACGGCAGCAAAAGTCAATAAGAACAAATCCGGAAGAAATGTTAATTTTATAGTTAATTAAATTTCACAGGTTTATGGCAAAGAAGACAACCTTAGCAATTTTATTTGCGGCTTTGACTTTTTTCCTAATCGTACCGTTTCTAAGTTACAGCTCTTATAAAGAGGCAATAAAAGCAGAGTGCTTCAGGCATCTTATTACTACCAGGGATGTTCTTAAGCATGAGATTTGGAATTATTTTAACGACAGATACGGCGATATAGATGTCCTTTCAAGGAATCCGGTAATTGCCAAGGGTTTTACCCGGTTATCCGGTGCATTTCATGCTTATGGTATTGATGGTCCCCAATTTCTGAAAATAAAAAGTATTTATCAACCATTAATGGAATATTATGTCGCTGATTACGGCTATGCAAATATATTCTTTATTGAAAGGGATGGAAGCGTAATATTTTCAGCGCTGAGAGAGGATTTCAGCGGGACAGATTTGTTTATAGGAGAATATAAAGACCACCATATTGCCCATATATTTAAACTGGCGTTGGAAGACGTGAGTTTTGAAGACTATAGCTGGAATGCCAATGCAAATGAT
Organism: uncultured bacterium; assembly: GCA_964010955.1. Lineage (GTDB taxonomy): Bacteria > Planctomycetota > Brocadiia > Brocadiales > Scalinduaceae > Scalindua. The sequence goes on along the minus strand of CAXGMX010000001.1, from coordinate 41,005 downwards.
TTCACAGCGTACTTTGCCGCTCCCGTCTTCGAAGCTGAATCTTTATTAGGAGTAATAGTAATAGAACTTCCTTTCTCTCATCTGGACGCCATATTGACACATAAAGCAGGTCTGGGAAAAACCGGTGAAATGTACTTGGTTGGCGAAGACGGTCTTATGCGTTCGAATTCAAGATTTTCTGTAACACCGACAATACTCCAAAAAGAGGTGGATACCGAAGCCACAAGAGATGCATTTGAAGGATATGTTGGCGCAAAGATCATAAATGGTTTTCGAGATATGCCGGTGCTAAGCGCATACACACCGCTTAATCTTAATTTTATTAACTGGGCTCTTTTGGTTGAGATGGATGAAGCAGAGGCATTCGTAGCTATACAAGAAGCGGAGAGTCTACTTAAAATAATTGCATCTGTAATTGGTACAATAACAATTGGATACATCTATTTTACTCGTAGAGCGTATAAAAAAGCAGAAGAAGAACACGATATTTTAGAATCTGAAGAACAATCCGAAGCATAGTTCCGAACAGATTATAATCTTACGGCAAGTCCACAAATACATTCCATCAAGATAACTAAGACTGAAGCCTCTCCTTCACATTAATAATATTCTTCATTCCGGTAACCTGGGTACTGAAAGGATAAATTACTATGGCCGTAATACGTGAAGTCAAAGCTGTGAAGATGTTCATGGGTAAGCTTAAATGCGGAGCAGATTTATTAGAAGAAATTACCAGAATATGTGTTGATAGGGATATACATCTGGGCTGGGTTGAAGCATTGGGCGCTGTGAAAAAAGCCAGATTAGGGTATTACAATCAAAAAGAACGTGAATATCATTTCTATGAACTTGATCAAACGCTTGAGATTACTAGTTTAGTTGGAAATGTTTCGATTAAGGATGGTGCACCCATTGTTCACGCTCATGTAACGTTTTCAGATGAGGACGGTCATGCTTATGGAGGTCATCTTGCACCGGGAACGATAGTTTTTGCTTGTGAGATAGTTATTCAGGTCTTAGATGGCCCAAAGTTTGAGAGAAGGCTTGATCAGGAAACAGGATTACCATTATGGAACATGAATGAATAAAATAATACTATTATTCATGCTAATCTTCTAGAGTTTTTTCGTATCATATAACAAATATCAGAAAACTTTGTTCTTCCTGGTTATGTTTTTAGTGTTTTGCTCTATGCCTTTCGATGATTTCGTTTAAGTGTTGTGCATAGTTCCTAGATCCACCTTGCAGGTATCCGGTCTTGGCGACAGGTTCTCCATCCGGGCCGAGAATGATAATAGTTGGGTAACCTTGAATCCCGTACTTCGTCGCTAAGTCCCTGTTTTGCTGTTTCTGTTCTCCGGTCTGCTTCTTGTTTCGTGGAAAATCTACTAATACACAAACAAGGTTTTTCTCCGCAAAATCCTTGAAAGCGTCTTGAGAGAATACTTCCTTTTCCAGTTTTATACACCATCCGCACCAGTCTGATCCACTGAAGTCAAGCATAATGTATTTACCGGAAGTCTTGGCGGTTGATGATGCTTTCTTGAAGTCTGTCTCCCAATCTAAAGCTTCCAGACGGGTACAGTACATCATTACGGTTGCAATCAATAAATATATGGCAAGATTTTTTCTCATAATTTCTCCTCTATTTAGTTATATTCTGCTTTTGGACTATTAATTATATACGGTGAAAAAATTCAAAATACGTCAGTCATTTATTTGAAAGTAGTATTATATACACGTCTTGCGGGAAATGGTATTGTTTTTGTCTTGGCAGGTCTAAAATGCAACAGGGTTAAAGTTGTATATCATTGTAGTCTTCCAACACTCTTTTCTTCTGAGAAAAAGGCTTAATGCAGTCTTTTCATCTCTTATTGTTTTTTGCCGCTTTCTTGTAGGCCTCCTCAGTCCAGCATAACCTGAAATGTAAGCATAATTGGCACTCCTTGAACAAACCTCTCCCTTCCATAAGTTTTTTCCCGGAAAGAGACCTTTCGTCTTCTTCACGTTTCATAAGCAGGCACAAAGGTTCCTCTGTCAAACAACCATGCTGATTGTAACAATTAATACATATATTTTCTTTTCCCGGTTTTTTCCTTGTCATAATTTTTTAGAGAAGGAATCTTTAGGCGCTTCACATGGTAAAGTTGTCTGTATCCATTTTAATGTTTCATTCTATTCTGTAATACTTTATTTGTTCCTGTTTGTCAATTGTCCTGAAAACAAAAAAGGCTTGTACTTAACTAAGTACAAGCCTTTTTAATACTTGACCCCAAGGGGATTTGAACCCCTGTTGCCGGGATGAAAACCCGGTGTCCTAGGCCAGGCTAGACGATGGGGCCAAAATTTACTATCACTATACAAAGTGAGGGCAGAAGGACTCGAACCTTCGACAATCGCCTTAAAAGGGCGGTGCTCTACCAGCTGAGCTATGCCCCCATTTGATTTATATTTTTAAAAGCTCTTCTGATTTCTGGCTTAGAAGTTCATTTAATTTTGCTTCGTTCTCGTGTGTAAATTTCTGTATTTGATCTTTTGCTTTTTTTGCCTCATCCTCAGTTAATATGGAATCTTTTTCTTCTTTATCAATATGTTTGTTTGCTTCGCGTCTTATATTCCTGATAGCAATTTTGGTTTCTTCAGTCATTTCTTTTATCTGGGTTACAATTTTTTCTCTTCTCTCTCCGCTCAATGGTGGTATGGGAATGCGAATGACCTTTCCATCACTATTTGTCGTTAACCCCAGCTCTGATTGTAAAATAGCTTTTTCTATGTCCTTGAGAATGGAAGGATCATAAGGGCTTATGATGATTAATTGCGCCTCCGGAGCAGTTATGTTTGCAAGTTGTTTTAATGGCGTGAGAGAACCATAGCAACTGACTTTAATATTTTCAACAAGTCCAGGTGTAGCCCTCCCCGTCCTTATACTCTTTAATTCATCTTTCATGATTTCAAGAGTTTTTTCCATCTTTCTCTTTGTCTCAGTTTGTATTTCTGTCGAGCTCATTTATCGTTTCCTATGTACGTGCCGATTTTATTACCTGTTATGGCTTTCTTTATATTGCCTTTTTTGCTGAAGTTGAACACAATTATTGGAAGTTTGTTTTCCATACTTAGAGATATAGCAGTTGAGTCCATTACGCCAAGATTTCTTGTCAGTACATCCATATATTCTAATTTAACGTACTTTTTTGCCCTTGGGTTGGTTACCGGATCATCAGAATACACACCGTCAACTTTTGTCCCTTTAAGAAAAACATCAGCGCCTATTTCTATTGCTCTTAATGCGGCGGCAGTATCAGTTGTAAAATAAGGATTTCCTGTCCCACCTGCAATAATAACGACATAATCCTTTTCCAGAAAGCTCAGGCATTTTTGTACTGTATAAGATTCTACGATGTTCTGTATTTGTATTGCACTTAAAACACTTGTTGGTATTTTCAGTTTTTTAAGTGAATCCTGAAGGATGATTGCATTGATGTTTGTAGCAATCATGCCTAACTGATCAGCCCGTGCGCGATCTACGCCTGATTTACTTAATTCCGCTCCCCTTATTATATTGCCGCCACCCACGACTATGGCAATCTCAACTCCAGCTTTTCTTGCACTGCTGATTTCTCTTGCTATAAGGTTGCACTTTGAATTATCTATTACTGATGATTTTTCTGAGCAGAATCCCTCGCCGCTAATTTTTAAAAGAACGCGTTTGTACTTTTTGATTGCAATGGTACTATTCTCCAATAGCGAATCTTGCAAAACGGTTAATTTTGATGTTTTCGCCCAGTTTTGCAATTGCTTTCTTTAATAAATCTTCTATTGTCTGATCATTGTCTTTTACAAAAGGTTGATTAATAAGGCAAACTTCTTTATAAAAGCTTTCCATTTTGCCGTCAATAATCTTATCCCTTACATTGTCAGGTTTATCTTTGAATTCTTCGCTATATGCCTTTCTTTCTTTGTCAATGATGTCTTGAGGAACAGTTTCTCTGCTTACGGCCGTCGGGTCGGTTGCTGCCACTTGCATGCAGAGGTCTTTTATCAGGTCAGCGAATACGTCATTTTTGGCCACAAAATCAGTTTCACAATTTACCTCGATCAGAACTCCTATTTTACCGTTAGTGTGTATGTACGAACCCACTCTACCCTCTGGAGTTCCACGCGAGCCCTTTTTGATGGCTTTGGCCAGCCCTTTCTTTCTTAGAATTTCACCTGCTTTCTCAAAGTCACCATTTGCTTCTTCGAGTGCTTTCTTACAGTCTAAGAAACCTGCACTCGTACGATCTCTTAATTCTCTTACGCTGGATGCATCAATAGTCATCGAAATTTAACTCCATATATATTTTAAATTTTATTGATAATAAAGATCTTGTTTTGAGGAGTGATATTAACTGTTACAAGATGTTATTTCGCGAGGATAAGATAAAAACATTTAAACACTTTCTTGTTCTTGCAAGACCTTGCTCTCTTCTTCTGTTTTTACTGAAGGTTGTTCCTCTAATACTGCATCTGCTGTTTTACTTAAGAAGAGTCTTATTGCCCTGATAGCATCATCGTTTCCCGGTACACATATGTCTATAAGATCCGGGTCACAATCTGAGTCTGCCAGGCATATTGTTGGTATCCCCATCTTAATGGCTTCTTTAATTGCTATGTGTTCTTTCTTGGGGTCTACGATAACCAGTACAGAAGGCAGTTTGTTCATATTCTTTATACCTTCAAGGTTCTTTGTAATTTTCTTTCTCTCGCGAGTGAGCGAAGAAATCATCTTCTTGCTGTAATTATGAATTGAACCATTATTCTCCATTTCCTCAAGTTCTTCCAGTCTTTTCAATCGTTTGCGTATTGTTTCAAAGTTTGTTAATGTGCCACCAAGCCATCGTTCACAAACGTAATGCATATTGGAGCGTTTTGCTTCAGCGACAATGGCATCCTTCGCCTGCCATTTTGTACCTACAAAAAGGATTTCATCTCTGTTGCTGGAAACCTTATTGAGAAATTTACAAGCCGTAATCAAACCTCTTACGGTTTCCTTTAAGTTGATTATGTGAATTAAATTACGTTTCCCAAAAATATAAGGTTTCATTTTTGGGTTCCAGCGGCTGGTCCTATGGCCGAAATGGAAACCAGCATCAACTAATTCCTGAAGACTCACTATTGGCAAATTCTACTCCTTTTTGTTTACTCTATGTTTAAATGCGAAAGATTTCACTTATATCAAATAAACAGTATTTGTGTCAAGAATAATTATTGTAAAACCCTATTCTAAACAGTTTGTTAACAACTGACATTCGCTAATTTTAAGTTTTTACTAATTTCTTCATTTATTATTGTGGCAGCTTTTATGGCCTTAATCCCATCTTCACCGGAAACAACAGGTTGTTCGCCGTTATTTATACAACTTACAAATGATTCCAGTTCTTTTCTCAATGGTTCCTGGTTGTTCATTTTTATGCGTTCAATTTTTAGCAAGTCCCCAAACACAAAGCTCTTAAGGTCTTTAATTGTCGAAACATCGGTGTTTTCAGTAATGATAGATTTAGGGGTTAGTTCAGGAGACTTTCTGTAAATGATTGCCTCCTGTTTATGATAATCAAGTGAAATATAGGAGTTTTCTGAGAATAAACGAATCTTCCTCATTGGCTCAAAAGAAACCCTGCTTGCCGTGATGTTAGCCACACAACCATTTTCAAATTGGATGCGAGCATTTGCAATGTCTTCTTTGTCAGATATTACACCTACACCAACAGCATCTATCTTTTTTACTTTAGACTTGGAAAGATCCAATATAATGTCTATATCGTGAATCATCAAGTCTAAGACTACGCCTATATCGGCAGAGCGGAACGTAAATGGACTTAACCTGTGGCATTCTATGAATTTCAAAGTAATATCAAGTTTCTGGATTGCCTCTATAGCAGGATTAAATCTTTCTATGTAACCCGGTTGCAATATTGTAGAGGTTTCTTTACTTAATTTTATTAAATCTTCTGCCTCAGATACTGTTCCGGTCATAGGTTTTTCTACTAATACATGAATACCGTTTTTAAGCAGTTCTTTGGTGATTTCATAGTGAGATTTGGTAGGAACAACGACACTGGCGGCATCAACCCTGTTTAAGATTTCTTTGAATGAACTATAATATTTGGTATTACAACGCTGTGCTACTGCTTCACCCGTATTCTTGTCAATGTCTACAACCCCGACAAGGCTTACTTCCGGTATCTCAGAATAGATTCGCGCATGTTCTTTACCGAGATGGCCTGTTCCTATAACTGCGATCTTTAATTTTTCCAAAGCCTTGTATCTCTTATGATATATTTGTTAATGTTGACCGTAAAGACTCTCTGTATCTACCAAATTTTCCTTTATCAACGTTCCTAAAGAAATCTATTAATACCTTTATTTCTGGCATCAAATTCTCCTGATTTTCTAACTCAGAAATTATCTGACTTCTGTTCAATTGTTCTGTGCGAAAAAGCTGTTTAAATGCCCCCTTTATGGCATCTATACTATCCTGTGAAAAACCAGCTCTCTCCAAACCTATTGTATTAACCTTTCGTACCTTGGCAGGGTTTCCTTCTACTATCATGTAGGGTGGTACATCCTGGACAATTCTTGTGAGCCCGCCCACATATGAGTGTTGGCCAATGGTAGCAAAAGGTTGTATACCTGCAAGGCCCATTAACTTTGCATGTTTTTCTATCTTTATATGTCCACCTACAAGCACACCATTAGCGATAAGGACGCTGTCTTCAATGATACAATCATGTGCTATATGTGAACATGACATAAAAAGGTTGTTATTGCCAATAAGTGTTTTGCCTCCTCCTATTTCTGTACCTGTATTGATTGTGACACATTCCCGAATGACATTGTTGCTGCCAATTATGAGTTTTGATTGTTCACCATAATACTTTAGATCCTGTGGCTCAGAACCTACCACGGCGTTGTGGAATATTACATTATTGCTGTCCAGAGTGGTATTGCCGGTGATTGTGACATTGTTCTTAATGATGTTTCCTTCACCAATTTTCACGTTTTTGTCTATTACAGACAGGGGTCCGATTTCGACGTCTTTACCGATTATGGCTTTCGGGTGAATTATGGCGGTCGGATGTATTTTCATTTGTTTTGTGTTTATTAGATTAGTAATAGAATTAATGCGAAAAAGAATTTATTCTAAACGAAAATTATAATGAGCCTTGGCGTCAGTTAATTGGATTGTACAATAAATTAATTAATGTGGTGTGCTTTGGCTTAACTATGTACTTGCTTTTTAGAACTTTCAAGGATTTTCTCGGCCATACATGTGTTTAAATAGTGTCCTGATTTAGTTGCAACTATACGAGCGTGCAATGTAAGATTGGTCAGATAAAGATCGCCTATAATGTCCAGTATCTTATGCCTGACACATTCATCTGGAAACCGCAGATTAGCAGGGGTCATAGATAAGGGTTTTGTTATTGTACCGTCCTCATTCAAGATAAGGCTGTTTTCGTCAGTTACTCCTTTCCCCCATCCCCGCTTTTTGTATTCTTCAATAATTGTGCTAAGCCCGAATGTCCTTGCAGGTGCTATTTCCGTGCTAAAATTATCTTCTGTCATTTCAATTTCAAAACATTGTCTATTCAGGAAGGACCCGTTGAAATCAAGGATATAAGAAAGGGATAGTCCTTTGTCATATGGTAAAGCTAGTATACTTGCATCACCGTTGCTTACTTTTAATTCTTCCTGTAGGCAGAAAATATTTTTTTGGCTCTTCAAGAGTTTTAATTCCTGTACCTTTTAACAGTTGTGTAAATAAAAGAGAACTGCCGTCTCCTGCTGGTACTTCATTGCCGTTGATTTCAATTTCTATATTATCGATACCAAGTCCGGCTAAAGCCGCCATTACATGCTCTACACTTTTTACGCCGACTCCCTCTTCTCCTAATGATACCATCCGATTTGAGCCAGAGAGTGTTTCAACATTTGCCGACACCTTTGGTTGGCTTTCAATGTCTGTGCGTATGAATTTTATACCAGTGTTTGCTGGAGCAGGTTTAAAGCGAAGTTTAACTCCCTCGCCGGTAAAAAGTCCTATTCCAGAATACTCTACTATCCTTGAGATTGTTTTTTGTTGGTTGTTCAAATTTTATTTCTTCTCTTTTTCTTTGGAATATTCCGAATTTAAATGTTCAATTACGCTTGCCGTAATGTCAACGGCTTTTGAATGATATAATACAGTTCTAATGCCTATCTTAAATTGAAGATCAGAAATTTGTCCGCTGTTCAGCTCTGGCTCCTCTTTCTTGATAATAAGATCATAGCCCTCGCTCTCCCCGATTTCTTCAACCATTTTTACTACTTCACCGTAGATTTGCTCGAAGAAAGTTTTGTATCTTTTAAGCAGTTGTCTTTCTGCAAATTTTGCATAACCTTCCAATTCTACATTTTTTCTTTCCAACATATCTTCATTTTTCCTTCTGGTTTCACTGCCTAAATCCAGTAGCTGAGTCTCTTCGTTCAGATCTATCATTTCCTTCCTTTTCTTGTTTATTTCATCTTGAAGTTCTTTTTCTAAATCTTTCAGGCCCAGGTCTAAATCAGTTCTTTTATTGTACTTTTCAAATACTCCACTTATATCAACTATGCCGATCTTAAACCCCTCTGCATTGGCGTTCACGGGATTCATATTCATGGTGGTGATACTTGCAAGCAAAACAAATACTAAGCACATAATAGGTGTTCTTGTAAATAAATTATTCATAATAGTAAATTCCTTTCCTTTCCTGTTTTCTATAGAAGCAGATAATAAAGGGTTTTCCCTTACATCCCACTCCCACCAAAATTAAATGTTATAGTTTGCTCATCGTCAGAATCTTTATCTACAAATGGAAAACCAAAGTCAACAGCCACAACAGAGTTTCCTAAAAAAGGTACACGTGCCCTGAGGCCGAAGCCCAGTGAAGCACGCAGGTTGTTGAAATTTATGTCATTTACATCAGTGTCGACTTTTCCTACATCAACAAAGAATGCGCCTCTAATCATTTCACCATAAACAGGCATGGTATATTCAGTTGTTCCAGTGAGCATTACCTTGCCGCCGATTTGTTCATTACTTACAGAATCGATCGGCCCCACACCTCTGAAGCTAAAACCCCGTATGGAATTAGAGCCTCCTGCAAATAGTCGTTCGAAGATCGGTACACCTTCATCTGTGGTTGATTCTACTATGCCAAAGGTCCCTCCGTATGAGAGGACATGTTTGCCCCAATTAGGAAAGTCGAAAATAGTGTGATATTTTTTACCCCTTGTTACAAATTTCACTATGTCAACATCAAGGCCTGAGATTTCTAAAGATGAATTAATTTCATAACCTTTGGTAGTGAAGAAACGGCTGTTTCGCCTGTCTAACTTTGCTATTAGTCCCAGGCTTAATTTTTGATTGCTCCCTTCTATATCTTTTACAGTTTGAGGCGCATTATCGTCAACGTCTTGTACTCCTATTACTTCGTAGTTTGGGGTAAGTCCTAATCTTAATCCCCTGAGCCAGCTTACGTGCTTGCCGACACTTAATTTCCCTCCCTTTCTTTCTTCAATATAATCTTCCCTCTCACGTAGTAAAGTATTAGCGCTAACACCAAGACTATAACCTGAGTCGTAAACAGAGGGGTTTGCAAAAGAAACCATTCCTTCTGTTCTTTGAAATCCCGGACTAAATCTTACTGTCACTGTATGTCCTGCACCACGAAATGCATTGCCGGAAGTAAAGTCTTTCCAGTCTTTAGGCAGGTCAAATATATCGAAATTTTTGTCAGAATATGAAATGTCTCCGAAGAGCCCGGCATTGGCGCCAAAGCCTCCGCCAAATCTTAACACTCCGGTCTTCGCATCTTTTACATTGACGATTACGTTTTTAGTATTATGTTTTGTGCCAGGTTCGTAGGTAATTTCAGTTGGTGTGCCGGATTCTGCATCGAAGTACCCTGTACCTGTTAACCTTTGTTCGCTAATATGGACTTTTTCAGTATCAAGCCTTTCTCCAGGAAAAAAGAGTAATTCCCTGCGTATTACAGAGTCCTTTGTCTTGTCATTACCGGAAATTATAACCTTTTCAATAAAAAACCTTTCATTCTCTTGAATATCATAGGTTATATCTACTTTGGGTTCAACCTGTTTATATGTATAGTTGGTTTTCACACTTACGTTAATATAACCTTGTCTGCCATAAGCATTCCGTATGTTTTTGAGTATCTTTCTGAAAAGATTCTACCAGGAAGGCGCTTCCTTTCATTAATTCGAGCATGTTGCCAATTTCAGTGTTTGTAAAAAGTGTATTTCCTTTTATGTTTATAGTATCAACATGATACCTTTCCCCTTCATCTATTAAAATATTAAGGAACATTTTTGATTGATCAGGACTGTATTGCTCTTTCCATTTTACGTCGGCATCTAACCAGCCCCCACTTCCATAAAATCCCTTTATATTTTCAATATCTTCATTAAATTTATTTTTATCGAATTTGCCTTTGTAGAGAAAGCGAGGAAACTTCCTCTTTTTCGTTTTCATGAATTTAGAAAGCCTTTTATCAGAAAATGTCTTGTTTCCTTCAAAGCTTATCTCTTTTATGTAGACCTTAGATTCTTCATGAATATTGTATGTTATATCAACATAACCATCTGTTCTTTTCTCTTCACTCTTGACATTGATGAAATGAAATCCTTTTGCCTTGTAAATCTCCCGGATCTTATCTTCGCCTAGTTTAAGTAGATATTGTTTTAAATAATCACCCTCTTTTAATTCTACGGCTTCCCTGAGTTTTTTTGTCTTAACATTAGCGTTGCCTACAAAATTTATGTTTTTTACAACAGGGCGTTCTAATACAAGGAAGATTATTTTGATTCCATCTTGATACGGTTCTACTTCAACCTCTATATTGTCAAAGAAACCCAGCAGCCAGATAGCATCAACATCCTGGCTTATTGCTTGCGGGTCGTATATATCACCCTCATTAGTTTTTATGGCAGCTTTTATTGTGTTGCCGCTTATTCTGTGATTGCCTTTGTATTCAATCTTCCTTATGATGGCCTGTGGTGCTTCGTTTTCCTGTGCATTTATCAGGCTATAGTTCTTTAGCGGAAAAAAGATAACGAAAGCAACAGCTAAAATTATATATTTACAAGACATAAGTTTAGTTCTCATCTGACGAAGTATTATGTTGGTAATTTTCGAATCTTAAAATTTCCCTTCGGAAAGTAAGTTTAACTTTACCAGTCGGTCCATTTCTCTGTTTTGCTATGTTCAGATCAACTTCACCCGGTCTTTTAGTTGGGTCATAATAGTCTTCTCTATGTAATAATATAATCACATCAGCATCTTGTTCAATAGACCCGGATTCTCGCAGGTCAGACATTCTTGGTGTATGTCCTTCTCGTGTTTCTACTGAGCGGTTCAATTGGGAGACGGCAATCACCGGTACCTCTAATTCCCTTGCCAATGCCTTCAGGCCTCTTGAGATACTGGATATTTCCTGCTGCCTGTTTTCTGCTTTTCTCGCCTCCATTAATTGTAAATAATCAACAATAATCATCTGAATATTATGTTGTAATTTAAGGCGCCTGGCCTTGGCGCGTAGTTCAAGGAGGCCAAGTCCCGGGGTGTCGTCGATGAATATTTCTGATTCTGATAAATCGCCCATAGCTAAGGAGAGGTTTGAGAATTGGTTGTCGTCAAGTTTGCCTGTACGCAGAAGATGTGCATCTATCTTTGCGGTGGAACACAACATATTTTGTGCTACCTGCTGGGCCGACATTTCCATCGAGAAGATTAATGTTGGTTTTTTCTCTTTTGTGCCGGCATGTTCCGCAATATTTAAGACTAAACTTGATTTTCCCATACTTGGCCTTGCCGCTATAACAATTAACTCAGATTTTTGTAGCCCTGAAGTTATGTCGTTCAGGTCGTAGTAACCGGTAGATATTCCAGTTAATCTACCTTCTCTGTCGTGCAAATTGCTAATGTGGTCGAATGTATCATGAAGTATGTTGAATAGTTTTATTGTTGGGGAGGAAAATTTGCGTTGTGTTATGTCAAATATTTCTTTTTCGGCTACATCTAAAAGTTCTTCGGATTCCAGAGAATCATTATATGCCTCCTGCTGAATCTTTGCAGTTGCGGTAATCAAGTCTCTTTTTATTGTCTTTTCTCGAACAATCTTTGCGTAATATTCTACATTTGAGGCTAGCGGAACTGATTCTTCCAGTTCCATCAAATACTCTGCACCGCCTACCTTCTCAAGTAAAGATTGCTTTTTGAGTTCATCTTTTAAAATAACAAGATCAACTGCGTTGTTCTTATTATATATATTTACGATAGTATCAAAAATATGCTGATGGGAGGTTTTGTAGAAGTTGTCTGTTCTTAATATCTCTGTAACAAGATTAATTGCTTCATTATCCAGTAACATAGAGCCGAGAACACTTATTTCAGCTTCTATATTGAAGGGTTGTGCCTTTTGTTGTATTAGCTCAGTTGTCATTGTTTTGTAGTTTTAAGAAGTGTAACCAAAACAGGATATAATTAGTGGTTAATTTTCGTCTGTTTCCTGGTTGTTCTCAGAAGGAGATTTAGATGGTTCTATCTGGGGGTCTGCTGATTTTTCAGATTCACTTACAATCCATACTCTGCATTGCGCTTTTACCTCAGGATGCAACATCACAGTTACATTGTATAGGTCGCATTTTTTGATCGGTGTTTCAAGGATTACCATGTTCTCATCAATTTGATACCCTTTTTCAGATAGTGCTTCTGCGATATGATTCGCAGTTACAGAACCAAAAAGCTTTCCTTCTTTGTTTGTTTTGACAGTGATGGTGCATGATACATTTGAAATTTCATCTGCTAATACCTGGAGGTTCTTAGTTTCTTCTTTTTGCTTTTCCTCATTTTTTATTCTTTGAAACTTGATCTGTTCAATGTTCCCCCGGGTTACAGTTGTTGCAAACTTTTTAGGCAATAGATAATTTCTTGCATAACCATTTGCCACATCAACTACCTCACCAGTCTTGCCTAATTTCTGTATATCTTTTTTCAGTAATATTTTCATGTGTAAAAGGTCCTATAACTTGTATATCTGGGCAAGCCGATTTAACAGTAATAAAAAGCTGAGAGAAAAATACATTTATCCTTCGTTTTTAAGTGAAATCTCTTCAACTCAAGACAGTAATGCCATGTGCCTGGCTCTTTTCAGGGCAGTTTTGACAGAGCGCTGGTGTTTCGTACAGTTCCCTGAACGTTTCTTTGGGAGCAGTTTTCCCTGACTTCCTACCAGCTTCTGCAGATAATGCATGTCTTTATAATCGATCGAGTCTACCTTCGATCTGCAAAAGCGGCACTTTGTAGTAAATTCCTGGTATTTCTTTTTCTTGTGTGTTGTTTCGTATGTTTTCTTTTTCTGAAATTTTCTTCGTTTCATTAATGCAGTTATTTTTAAAGTTGTTATAAATGCTATTTTCTAAAATGGTATTTCTTCATCGTTAATGTCAGTTGGCGCCTTAGACTGTTTGTTGTTGAACCCGGTTTCATCAGGGCTGTCAGCCCCTTCACCTTTTCTTGTTTTACCTAAAAATTGAAAATCTTCGGCTACTACACGCAAGGTGTTACGCTTTTGGCCGTCTTTTGTTTCCCACTGTTGAAATTGCAGGCGTCCTTCGATAAATATTGGATTACCTTTACTAAAGTATTCATTTATAACTTCGGCGCGCCTGCCAAACATATTTATATCTACAAAACATACTTCTTCTTTCTTTTCTCCACTTTGCCCTTTCCAGTTCCTGTTGACGGCAATTCCAAAACTGGCAATTGCTGTACCGCTTGGTGTATATCTCAGTTCAGGGTCTCTAGTGAGATTTCCAATTAGAAAGACTTTGTTAAGGTTAGCCATATTTCTTCTCCTACGACCTTTTTACTTATACTCTAGTATACTGAAGACCACACTACTATTCAGATGCTACCGGTGCAGGGCTTGTGTCCTTACTTTCAGTAGCAACAGGTTCTTCTTCAGGTTTTTCAGTGTCTACAGGCTTCGGTTCTCTAATTTTATCTGTCTTGACAATCAGGGTTCTTAAAACATTGTCTGAAAGCTGCAAATCCCTTTTCATATGTATTATAGAGTCTTCAGGAGCATTAAAATATATCAGTAAATAAGTGCCCCGTTTGTGCCCTTTAAGCTTATATGCAAATTTTCTTTCATCCCACTTTTGACTGTCAAGGATTTCAGCACCTCTGTTTTTCAAAAGATCCTGGATGTGATTGACAGCTCCTTCCCAATCTGCGCTTGCAATGGTATCGCTAATTATGAACATACCTTCGTATAATCTCAAGATTATCTTCCCTCCTAGTTAATCATACTCATACAATTATTAATGTCTGTTGTAACCCAATATCTTATTGCATTACATGCCTTATCTAAAGCGTCTTCTATCACTTTCTTTTCTTCTTTTGTAAAACACGATAGAACAAAATCCTCTGTGTCCTCTGAGGATATGTTTCCTATGCCGATCCTTAACCTGGAGAAATATGTGGTCTTCAAATGATCTGAGATTGATTTCAATCCCTTGTGTCCACCACTGCTTCCTTTTTCCCTTATTCTGACTTTTCCCAGAGGGAGATTAAAATCATCCAGAATTACAAGTATTTCATTCAGGTTGCAATTATTTTTCTCTGCGATTCTTTTTGCAGGGATACCGCTTAGATTCATAAATAACTGAGGTTTTACAAAAAGTATTTCTTCCCCTTCAATAAGACATTTATTTACGATAGAATCACGATATTTCTTTGTAAAACTTACTTTACAACCCTTGAGAAATTTGTCTATAACCATGAAGCCAATGTTGTGCCTGGTCTTTGTATGTTTTGTCCCCGGATTTCCAAGTCCAATAACAATTTTCATCAATCCTTATTTTCTGACTCTTCCTCTTTTTCCGGTTTGCGGGCACTAATTATTTCCGGTTCGGACGATGCTTCTTCTTCAGGCGTTTCTTTCTCTTCTGCAGCAAAATGGACGGATACAACAATAGCGTCAGGATTTCCTAAGACTTTAGCATTCGCAGGAAGTTCTAAGTCGCTTATATGTATAGTATTTCCGATAGCCAGTTCTGAAATATTGATACGAATATTTTTTGGGATTTCTGTCGGAAGGCACTCAATCTCAATTTCTTTCAGTGCATGGTCTAAGATGCCTCCCTCTTTGACTCCTTGTGAAGTTCCGTATAACACAACAGGTACATGAGTTGTAACTTTTTCTGTTAAGGCAATTCTGACAAAGTCAACATGTAATATTTTTCTGCCGAATGTGTCAAATTGTACATCTTTAATAAGTGCTATCTCCTCCGAGCCATTCCACTTCAAATTAACCATTTTAGCCTCGGTGTTGAGTACTGTGGAAAATTCCTTTTCGTTTAGCAGGAACATCATGCTTTCCTGTTTGTGTCCGTACAGGATTGCGGGGATTAAGCCTGATTTTCTGTTTTTTCGCGCTTTCAGAGTACCTGTGTCGTTTTTTATTTTTACCTGTAGTTGTTGCGTTTCCATTTGATCTTTCCTGAATATCTTAAAAAGTTTAAAACCGTAAAATTATAGTTTACTGTTCGGTAAACATTGAACTAATTGACGTATTAGTATGAATTCTCTTTATCGCTTCACCCAAAAGGTTTGATACAGTTAAGACCTTAATCCTTGAGCCTAAACCTTTTGCATCTTTGCTTAAAGGAATAGTATCCGTTACTGCTATTTTTTGATTGGGGCTTCTTTCAGCTTTTCAACAGCGGCACCGCATAATACCGGGTGAGTTGCTGCCACGTAAATGTCTTTGGCTCCCTTTTCCTTCAACACCCTTGCTGCCTGACATATAGAACCTCCAGTAGCAATTAGGTCATCGATTATGATTGCATTTCTACCTTCTACGTCACCAATAACAAAGCCAACTTCTATATCTTCCGGCCCAAATCTTCTTTTGTCTACTACTGCCAGTCTCATGTGCAGGTGGTTTGAATATAACCTTGCTATTTTGATTCCACCCACATCAGCCGACACTACCACAAAATCAGATAAATCTTTTTCCCTATAGTAATCTGAAATGACAGGGAATGCAAGAAGATGGTCTACCGGTATATCGAAAAATCCCTGTATCTGGGCTGCATGCAGGTCCATTGTAAGTAATCTGTCTGCGCCTGCTTTGGTAATAAGGTTTGCAACCAGTTTTGCCGTAATTGGTACCCGGCCTTCATCTTTTCTATCTTTTCTTGCATATCCATAGTAAGGCAAAACAGCAGTTATCCTGGCTGAAGATGCCCTTTTGAAACAGTCTATTAAGATTAATAATTCCGCAAGGCTGTCGTTAACCGGCGGACATGTAGGTTGAATAATAAATATATCTGCCCCACGCACGTCTTCATCAACCTTAACATCTATTTCACCATCCGGAAATCTCCCCACAGTGGCTTTGCCAAGTGGAATTGAAAGATAATCACAAACTCTCTCTACAAGTGCCCGATTTGAGTTTCCAGTGAAGATTTTTATGTCATTTAACGTATCTATACGGTTTTTTCGTCCATCCTGATTGAGATCTGGTATATTTCCTATTTACACCCGTCTGATAAAACCTTTTGCATGTACGGCTTCATATGAGTGCTCTTACATGCTACCAATATAACAGCCACAGTTTTTATTGATGTTTTTCCATGTTCCAGCCATAAGATTATATGTAACTGTTTATCTTAAATACAGTTAACATTCTTCTGTCTTGGAATTGGCATAGAGGAGGAATGTTACCAAAAAAAGGTATTTAATGCAAGAAAAAACCAATTATTCCAAAAAATCACTATATATTATTACAAAATGTGCATAATTTGCGTTATTATAGCTACTAATATACTTTTTTTTCACATTTTTTATAGGAAAGGGGGGTAAGATATGTCCAATTTTGGTGATATTTTAATGTTTGATATTTGTTCTGTATTTGGAAAGTTGTTTATAGCGGCGATCCTTGGTGGATTTATTGGATGGGAGAGAGAAAAACGGGGGCGGCCGGCAGGTTTGAGAACACATCTCTTGTTATGTGTAGGCGTTGCCCTGATGATGCTGGTCTCAGAACATATTTTTGTTAATTATCAGGTTTACAAAAGCGATTCAGTTCTTAGAATAGATCCTGCCAGGATTGCGGCTCAGGTTGTAACAGGCGTAGGTTTTCTGGGTGCAGGTACTATTATGAGATTTCGGGCTAGTGTCAGGGGGCTGACTACTGCAGCATCTCTGTGGATAGTCTCGGGTATTGGTCTGGCAGTAGGCAGCGGATTCATCCTGCCCGCTGTCTTTACAACCATTATTGTAATTACGACCTTGATCTTACTTCCCAAGGCTGAAGGAGAAATGAAGAGGGCTAAATATGTGACGATAAAAATGTTAATTGCCAGCCAGGAACATTTTCTGGAGAATATAAAGAGTATTCTTGAGAAAAATTCTGTAAGATTACAAAATTACAGGTTTGAAAAGGATATCCAGAAAAACGAGATTGTGTATAACATAAACGTTAAATACGAAGATGAAAGAATGCTGGTACTTGCCACGGATGATATGACAAAGGAAATCAAAGGGATAAAGAGATTGGGTTGGGAATAATTATTAAATAAAAAAGGGGGTAGTAGATTGCCATGAAAAGAATTCTTATATTTCTCATACTTTGTTTTACGCCTTCATTCTTTCTGCTGGGAGCTTCGGACCCACAACCGGTTCTCGAGAAGCTGGATTCCCTGGAAAAAGTAATTTCTGATTTATCATTCAGAATCCTTGCTTTAGAAAAGAGGATTATCTCACTTGAAGAAAAAATCTTTCTGGAGGCAACCAGGCTGGATAAGCAGCCCGGAATGATTCCTGAAGGTTTTGAACCGTCTGCTGATAATTTTTCCATAGAAAGTGTTACTTGCGAAACTCACTATAATGATACGATCTTTAAAGGTGATATCACAAATAATTCAAATAAGGATTTCAGATACACACTTTTTAAGATTACTGTCTACAGTAAGAGTGGTTCTGTCGTATCAAGCAACGATTTCTATATATTGAATATGGACAGGGGAACAACAAGAACATTTGAAGCAACAATACATGGCTTTAAAAAGAAAGAGTTTGAGAGATACGAAATTACATTTACCAAAGGTTCTTGATGGTGGATCTTTGATTTGATTCTGTTATTTTTTGAGGTTAGTATCGTGCTCTTATTTTATGTTTGTTTTAATTTCTAGGAGGGGATGGATGAAGTTTGAACACTTGTTTGAACCTATAGACCTGAATGGGTTTTTGTTGAAAAATCGTATTACAATGTCGGCTATGCCTACGGGCTTTAGTTGTACAAAAGGTTATGTTACAGGGAAAATGGTTTCATATTATGCAAGAAGGGCCAAAGGAGGCGCTTCACTGATTGTGGTTGAGGGTGCTGCAGTCGAAGATAGAGGCAGGATTTATTCATCACAGCTTATGGCCAGTGATGATACATATTTATCAGGACTTAACGAACTGGCAGAAGGTATCAAGAAAAGCGGAGCGTATGCAGTATTACAGCTTCAGCATGGTGGAAGATTTGCGATGGGCTCAAATCCAATGTCTGCATCGGACGTTTCTTTTACGTGTCCATGCACCAGGAGAAATATAGTTTCTGCACCTATGACTGAGGATGATATAAATACAACGATTACCTCTTTTACAAATGCGGCTGTTCTGGCAAAAAAGGCAGGTTTTGATATGATTGAA
Source organism: uncultured bacterium (assembly GCA_964010955.1). Taxonomy (GTDB): domain Bacteria; phylum Planctomycetota; class Brocadiia; order Brocadiales; family Scalinduaceae; genus Scalindua. The sequence goes on along the minus strand of CAXGMX010000001.1, from coordinate 22,218 downwards.
GTGGGTGGAGGATATGGCCATCTGTTGAGCCAGTTTCTTTCACCAGGGACTAACAAGAGAAACGATAAGTATGGGGGTGGCCTCGAAGGAAGAATGAAATTGCCTTTAGACATAATAGAATCAATAAAGAGAGCGCTGGGAGATGGCTTCCCGATAGGATATCAGTTAATGGCAGATGAACTTCTTGATGATGGATTCTCATTAGATGAGGCAAAGGCTTTTTCCGGAAAGCTCGAAGAAGGTGGTGTTGCTTATTTATCAGTAACCTGTGGCACTCCGGAATCATTCTTTAATGGTGACGGCCTCTTTGCAATGAGGTCTCCTGAGGGCGGTACCTCTCAACAATGTAAGGATATTAAGGGTGGAGTTTCCATTCCGGTATTTGTTACCGGAAAGATGACTGGCATTCAGATGCTTGAGGATATACTTGCTTCAGGGGATGCGGATGCTGTAGCGATTGACAGGGCGTTATTTAGTGATCCCGATCTTCCAATGAGGGCTCGTTCAGAAAAAACCGGCGACATTATCGAGTGTGTTTCATGCGCAAATTGTAATGACCGTGTTACGAAGGGGCTTGGCGCTGATTGTACGGTTAATCCCAGAGTTGGGCGAGAGAGTGAAGGTGTCAGTTCAGAAGCAACTGTTAAAAGAAAAGTACTTATTGCCGGTAGCGGGCCCGGTGGGATAATGGCAGCCCTTACGGCTTCTGAAAGAGGCCATGATGTTACTTTGTTGGAGAAGGGGCCTAAACTGGGTGGTCATCTGAAGGCAGCGCCGAAGGCGCCGGGAAAGAAGCCGTGGATAAAGATGCTGGATTATCTTTCAAACCAGCTTAAAGAATCCAGGGTAGATGTTAAGATGGAAACTGCAATAGATGAGGAATCCTTGAAAAACAACTCTCCTGATGTCCTTATCATAGCGACGGGGATTAAGCTCAAGAAGATAACTGTATCTGTTGCTGAGGGAAGAGAGGTGGACGGTCCGGGCGTTGTATTATTCGGAAAAAAGGAGCCGGGGGAGAATAATGTAGTTATTGGCGCCGGTTTTATAGGTTCAGAAATTGCAGAGTGTATAGCAGAAAAAGGTAAGAATGCAACACTCGTTGAGAAACTCCCGTCAGTTGCACGTGATATGGACCTGATTAACAGGACAATCCTTTTAAACAAGCTTGAGGAATATGGCGTTCAGTTCTGCCTTAACAGTAAACTTCTGGAAATAACAGAGGATAAAGTAATAATTGAGGATGATACAGGAGAGAAGGTGGCTCTTAAGGCTGATTTAGTCATTAATGCAAGCGGCTTTAATCCTGCGAATGATTTTTATAATAAGGCAAGGGGTTTGGTAAATGAAGTTCACCTTATAGGTGATGCAAAGGTGCCGAGGAATATTCATGATGCAATGCATGAGGGATATCAGATAGGTTTGGATATTTAATATTTAGCCGAGGAAACCGGCTATGTTATCCAGTTGTACATTACTCACCGCGATCTCCGGGGCGATCACTACTTCCCCTGATCCCCAAACCAATGTAGATCTTTTTTTCTTTGTGATTCCGATTATGTTGTTAAGTATGTGCTTGATGTTAGTGTTGATTCTGATGGTGTTAGGCTTTAAAGGACTGGCAATTTTTCCATCCTTTATGGAAAAAGAATCTGCGATTATAGTACTCGTAAAATCACCCATGGCTAATCCATTGATTGCATAGGTGTACCATATCCTGCCTATATAAACGCCATTGTCTACCTGTTTAAGTAAGTTGTCTCTGGTAGTCCCGTTGTTTCCTTCTATTACCACGTTTGTCGGAGAAATGCCTGTCTTATTTTTATAATCCCTGCCATTTGTTGAGTATCTGAAGCCGTTTCTTGGTATTGGATTGTACAGATTGCTTTTGAATTTTCTTGCGAAGTAATTGTTTGCCAGGAAACCGATAAGTGTGCCATTCTTGATAAGGTCAGTCCTTCCTGTTGGTACTCCCTCACAAGTAATCTTTTTACTGCCTGTTTCTCCCTTTATGGAGCCGTCATCGTATATATTTAAGTTATGCGATGCTATTTCCTGCCCAAGCATTCCGAGGAATGGTGTGTTGGATGCATTGACTGACGATAGGTCTAATGATGGTATCAGTACGTTTGAAGCAATGTCAGTAAGGGGCTGGTTTCCAAAAATCACATTGTGTTTACCAGACTTAATTTTCCTTCCGCCAATTGTCCTCATTGCACTCTCTGCTGCTTCTTTCCCTGCTGCTTCCGGTTTAAATGTTGCAAGGTGCGTGCCCATACTCCATCCCGTACCCTTAACATTTTTGTTCTCGATCATTGCAGTTATATTTGCGGTAAGACTGGTTGTTTCGTCAAAGTCATCTATCCCTTTTGTAGTCTTTATGGCCATTCTCTCTCTCAGGATGGTGACGTCTCCACCGATAATGATTGATTTCTTATGTCCTCTATTATTAAGGGTTTTAAGAGCGCCAACAAGTGCTTTCCATCCTAAATCAACGGTATCCTTTCCGCTGATTTTCATGACGCTATTGTCGTGATAGTTTTTTAGGGATGGTTTATCTATTGGATCGGGTAGTGTTTTGAAATCCGGGTCATACACCCTGTTTCTTTTCGCCTTCATCAAGGCATCAAGAACTCCCTCTTTCGTTAAATCGTTTATGACTGAACCAAACCCAACTTCAATCTTACTTCCTCTCTTGAACGTGGCCAGTATTCCGAGTCCATACGATTGGATAGACTTTGGTTCGTGAACTCCATTGCAGGGTATATCGGACGTATAGTTAAGCCTTATCGTTATCAGGTCGTTCCACGATGCAAATACCTCTGCATCGATAACGTCCTTATGCTTCCTTATGTATTTAAGTGCGTCGGCAACAGCTGTTCGTAGATCTTCTGTTTTTATCATTGTAAATTAATAGGACACAGATTTTCGCAGATATACACGAATAATAACTTTAAAATAAAAGAACCCCTCATAATGGGGGAGGAAATGAGGTTCAACAACCAGCCAGCCTTGCCTTGCCCCGGAGTGTCGGCCCTCCGTTTCCAACTCTCATGATTTGCATTGGTTGTCCCTTTCCACAGTTTGGAATGGGAAACATCTTGAAATCATTTCCCACTGCATCAACACTCATTAGAAAGTCTTTTGAATTTGCCATTATGCCGCCGCCTCTGTACAACTTGACGAGTTTGCCATTTTCAATCTTGTAAACCTTTTTAGCAGAGATTCTGAAGTTTTCTCTGGATTCGCTTATGGACGGTATTCTGTGGCTGACGATGTAATATCCGTCCTTTACTTCTTTGATTATGCTTTTTGGATTCTTTTTGCCGGGGCCAAATGCGGTATTTGTCATTCTGACTATTGGTACCATTGCGGATGTAGTTGCTCTCATTGAACCATTCGGTTCATGTCCAAGGATTGCGGCGTTTTCACGTCCATTCAGGAAAGTCTTAAGAATACCATCCTTGATCACGTCTATGCGTCTGGCGGGTGTTCCTTCAGCATCGTATTTATAGTACCCATATCCCATTACGGTAGGATCTGAGAATGCATTTACGAGGGGTGATGCTATCCGGTTTTCCAACTGATTTTCATCCCTGCTCTTATAAAGCCAGGACCTGCCTGCGTAGGCAGTTTCCATTTTCAATATCCTGTCTGATTCGGTAGGGTGTCCGACGATTTCGTGTACGAGCAGTGTATTAAAGTGAGGATCAGTTACAACGACAACTTCACCTTTGCTGGTTTTAAGAAACTCTGCATCTGAAAGTTCGATAGTCTCCTTTGTCCTCTCAAGTGCGAAATCGAGAAAGCTCAGGTTATAGCAGTTTTTGCCCTCAATTATTTCCCACCCCCTTAAATCGCCAATATAATCATAACAGACTTCCGGGCTTGATTCGCCATTCTGCGCAGACACATAGACAACACCCTGAGTCAGCGGAAGTGACTGGTCTATATTTGCGCCTTCAGAACTGCAGAATAACTCCCTGGTTATGCCGGTTCTTATCCCTGTAGCCGTATATAATACAGACGGATCAAGCTCCTTCATCTGCCGGGAAACATCCATGCTCGTCTTTAATACCTTATGAAGGGGAATTTTTTGCGGGTCTATTTCAAAATCTGCCGGTACCGTATCCTGACAAACCTTAATCTTTGCGAGCCTGACTTCTGTTAATGAATCGGCTTTCTTTTTAAACTCTGACTTTTTCTTTGCGTTGGCTATTGCCCGCTCATAGGCTGTATTTATGGCGGTTATAATCAGGCTGGTTATTTTCTTAATCTTTAAATCGTTTCTGCCCAGGGACTGGCCATAAAATCCCCAGGACGACATTTCTCCTGCAATAACCCTTACACTGAATGAGGCATCATAATCATCCGTAACATCCTTTGATTGTCCATTCTCAGAACTGGCTGATTTGAATTCGCTGATTCCGAATCTTAAGTCCGCGTATTTGCAGTTATCTAAGGATTGATAATGTGCTGATAATGTTTTAAAGACGTGTGCTTTTAGCTTGTCCAGGGTTTCTATGCGTGGTTGCATTGTAGATAAATTAGTTTCTTTGGAATCCTCACGAAAGTGAGGCGACCTTGCTTTCGCAAGGAATCCAGTTAGTGCCTTCGTGGTATCACGAAGTGATGTTTAACTTTACAAATTTATGAAGGAGGTTTTTTTTCTGACTTCTTAATCGTAATATTCATCGCAATGTAGACAAAGGTTACCAGGAACACCATTCCTATGGTAGTTACAATGGTCATATGGATCAGGTTCTCTTTGATTTCAGCTTCGGCCCTGTCTATGGGGACTGCTACTGATATGGCGCCTCTCAGGTCTCCAAACACGTAGTCCGTGGCCTTGTCTTCGGGATAATCTTCCTGTATGATTTCCGGTACGGTTTCCTTTGCGGAGTGACATTTAAGACATGCTTCCTCTATGTAGAGCGGGATGAGATATCTCAGCACTTTCTGACCGTCTATCTTCTCAACACCTTTATATTCAGAGAGGTTCTTGTCTTTCTCGAATTCAGTCAGGGCTATTTGCTCAAAGTTATCAGGCTTGTTTTTAGGGTTTCTATATTTTGAACTGACCTGTCTTAATTGATAACCTGTTTCATTATAAAACTTTTTGCCAATCTCATTTCCTGCCATTGCCGGCATGAGCATTCTGGTTGCCTCGTTATGCTCCATATTTGTAATTGCCATTGTTTCTGCCAGATACTCTCGCATGTGCTTAAGTTCGACGGCAATCATCTTGCATTTATCAAATATCTCCTCACGTAAGAGGGTAGACTGTTTCTGGAAATTAGTGATACTTATTGAAAGTATCACTACCGCGACTACAAATATAATGATTCCATATAATTTGAAATTCTTTTTCATTTTAAACCCATAGTGTTTTGATCAATGGTTTTAGTCTAACATAAAATAGATAGGTTTTCTAAAAAAATTATAGATAAATCCTGATATTCTACTCTGCTAATCTCTTTTGCGTTCTTTGCGGTGAATAATTATTTATTTCTTAATGTATAGGTAAAAGTCAAGTTTATTAGAAAACCTGTTTGAAAGAATTGGTATTGAAGTTATGTAAACTATGTATATGATATTAGAAATATACGGCATCTGTATATTTAGCTGTTATCTGAGGAAAAAATAAAACGGGCAGAAGAACTGCCATCGGAGATAATTTTATTTAAATCCAAATTATGAAGGAGTGAAAAATGGCAGAAGCAAAAGGATTGAGTAAGCCGGTAAAGTTGAAAAATGAGCTAGCAGATTTTCTGGGAGCAATAGAACTTCCGAGGACAGAGATAACCAAAAAACTATGGGACTATATTAAAGCGAATAAACTTCAGACAAAAAGTGAAAATGGAAAACCTGAGAATGCAGGCAAGTACATTGTGGACGATGCTAAATTACTCACGATCTTCAAAAACACAAAATCCAAAAGCAAATCAGGTAAGGTCACTGACCTTACAAATATGAAAGAAGGTCAGACGATCGACATGATGCAGATGGCCGCAGTTGTCGGTGCAAACATAGAATAAAGTGCCGGCCAGAATCAACAAACGGGATCAATTTCTTATTTGTTGACAGTTGCTATGGCCAGGAAGTTTTTAATCTCTTTTATGTCAGACGTTTTTTCACAACCGGGAAGTGAGTTTAGGAAGTGCCTGCCATAAAACTTGCTCTTAATGCGGGGGTCCAGGATTGCAACTATACCCGTGTCAGTGGCTGTCCTGATAAGGCGGCCAAATCCCTGCCTCAGTATTGTAATTGCCTGTGGTACCTGGTAATCCATAAATGGGTTTTTGTTCTGGGCTTTAAGCAGTTCCATCCTCGCCTCAATTATCGGATCACTGGGAACGGCAAAGGGTAGTTTGGTTATTATTACACACTTCAGGGCTTCACCGGGCACATCAACTCCCTGCCAGAATGTGGCCGTGCCAAAAAGGACAGGTTTTTGACTGGCCTTGAACTCCTCAAGCAATTGATACCTTGGCTTATCGCCCTGTTTGAACAAAGTGTATGTGTCCATATCATCCTTAATTTTTTCATATACTGCGTTAAGCATCTTAAAACTCGTAAATAGAATAAAAGATCTTCCCTGTGCCAGAGAGATAATTTCCTCTATGTGTTTCGTAATATTATGTCTGTACGCATCAGGTTCCTGATTTGGATCCGGGATATTGTCGGGAACGTAGATGAGCGCATTTTCTGAAAAGTTAAATGGAGACCCTATGATCTTTTCACTAAAATCCCCACCGTTTGCTATGTCAGAATCGAAGTCCTCATTGTGGAAATGTCCGGCAGGTGTGCAGTCCGGTATCCCCAGCCGTTCCTTTATGTAATTGAAATTTCCGTTTACTGAAAGTGTAGCTGAAGTAAGGATTACAGGCCTGATCTTATCAAATATCTGCTTCTCAAAATCCTCAGCAATATTTATTGGTGCTGCAAAAAGAGAGCATCTTGTGTACTTATGGTTTAAGAGTCCGAGCGAGTTTGTTCTCTTCTCAATTTCTGCCCAATAGACATACTCTTCCAGCTCCTGATTTATGATGATTGAAATGTTTTTATTAGTTTCTCTACACCGATTTGCAAAAACGAAGATTTCCAACCGTTCCTCTTCCACCGTAACCAGGTTCAATAGTGATTCCAGCGCTCCTGAAAGATTAGATAGGGGTTTACTTAGATAGTTGTTAATGACACCTTTTTTTCGAATTCGGGTGGTTTTGCTGCCTGTACCGTATTTTTCGGTAATCTCAGAGAAGAAAAGATCGCTTGCGTGCCTTGCCTCATCTAATGTTTCCCGGATAACTGATACCGTTTTGTCTGATGGTTTAAAAAGTCTTGTTATTAATCCCTTTCCGGTTTTTGGGTTCAGGATGGAATCGAGCAGGAATTTGACTTTGAAATTTGATATTGCTATACCGAAGTAACTGGTGGCGACGTCTTCCAGTGTCTGAGCTTCATCGAAGACTACGGCATCAAAATCCGGCAAGACACGGCCTGCGTTTACCAGGTTTGCAAAAAACAGATGGTGGTTTGTAACCAGGATATGGGCTTTATATTCTCTCCTTCGTGCCTTGTAATAGTGGCAATCATCATAAAAAATACACTTCTTCCCAAAGCAAAGATCGGATTCTCTGCATACTTTACTCCATACTGACTGTGATGGTTCGAAATCGAGTTCTGATCTCAGGCCGTTCTTTGTCTGCACTTCCCATTGGATTATTTTCTGAAATTCTTTAACTTCTTTTTTTGTGTCAATAAGACCGTGCATTTGCAACTGATTAAATCTTCTTAAGCACAAGTAGTTCTGCCCGCCAACACAAAGGGTATAAGAGAAGTCAAATTTATCTTCCTGTCCGGGCAAGTTATTCTGGCGGGTATTATCATTGGCAGATCTTAATGCATTACGAAGGAAGGGGAGGTCCTTTTTTATTAATTGTTCCTGCAGAGTCTTGGTATACGTTGAAATGACAACCTTCTTCTTGTTTCTGACAGTCCAGAATATAAACGGAATAAGATATGCCATGCTTTTGCCTACCCCGGTTCCTGCTTCAATAATAAGATGCTTATTCTCTTCAATAGACTTCTCAATTGTCAGGGCCATATCCATCTGTTGGGGCCTGAGCTCGTAAGAATCTAATTTATTTGCGATAATTCCGTTTTTTCCAAGTATGTTTTCAATCAGCATGTTTTTAAGAATAAACCAATCTCTTTTGCCTTGCAAATTCTTTTTCATGATATATAATTTTTCACAATCTGTAAACCACTTGAGTATAAATACAGGAACACCTTAATAAAAAATGGGGGAGGGTAATTGCTTTGGATGATGGAATGGTACAGTTAGAAACAGATGCTCGTAAATTAGTCGAAGATTATGCCGAGTCCAGTCCTTACGAACTGAACCCGGACTCGAAACATGTGGATAAGATAATCAAGGCTCTGGCAAAGAGGAAATTAAAGAACGGGTTCTTTTATTGTCCGTGCAGAATGCTTTCTGACAACAAAGAGACGGATGCAAAGATTATCTGTCCGTGTGAATATCACGTGGAGGAAATAGAGAAAGACGGCATATGCAGTTGCGACCTTTTTGTGAGTCAGAGTTATAAACCTGCTTCTGCTGTTTAGCTTGGTACTATGCTATAATGGTTTTTTAATTAATTTCCGGATTTCTTTTGTGCTCTGACAATCAGCGCTGTAACGATTTTCGTGATTTTCCCCTTTTTGTTTCCGATATACTGAACCTTGCCTTTTTGATCAAGTACGAACATTATTGGTATTCTATTTACGTCATACAATTTGGACATCATACCTTTGTATCGCATTTCTTCACATATTTGAGGCCATTCTATATTATGCTGCCTGACAAAGCCTTTTAAATCATCAATGTTATCATCACTGCTGATTCCAATGAATTGAATACCAGGGCCCTTAAGTTTTCTGTACAACTTCTTTATCTCCGGCAATTCTTTAAGACATTGATCATTCCATGTTGCCCAAAAGTTCATGATGATAATCTGTCCTTCATATTGTGACAGATTTACCGGGTTTCCTTCAAAATCCTTAGTGTGAAAATCCGGGGCACTCATTCCGATCCTCATAGTACCGCCCAATTCCTTGCCAAAGGCATTGGCCGCCCCGGGTTCGATTATCCTTAGTTCCGCTATGACATCTTTTGCATCCTCTATTCTGCCATTTCCTAAAAGGGCTTTTGCCTTAAAATATAATAACCTTGCCTGGAAATTCTGATTGATTTCATCCTTAAAGTTTAATACATCATCAAAGTATTCGATGGCGTCATCATAATTGCCTAATTGGTTGTAAGTAACCCCAATGTAAAACTTCGCTTCAAGCGCCTCTTCTGTACCTGCAAATATTTCGATCAATGCATGGAGTTCACTAAGTGCATCCTCATAGTATTCTCTTGCATCTGCCGGTTTCATCTTTGAATAGTAAGCGAGATCTTCCCTGATCATGTTCAATTGTAATCCTGCCTCGGCATCTTGTCTCAGGCCCATGGCATTATCGTTAAATGCCAGCCAGAATGAAAAAAACGTAACTATTATTGTTGAAATCAAAAAACTTTTTTTTCTCATGGAAATATCCTCTTTATTTATGAATTTATAACAATCTTTTTGAAGGAACATATTTAAACATACTATTTCATAGAAGTGAAGTATATTTTAGTTTCCGAATAATTCTTTTGTCTTCAGAAATATATCTTTACTGCGCATTAAGGTTTCACCTATTAATATTGCATCAATGCCGGCTTCTTCAAGCTTCAGGATATCCGCCCTTGTCTTGATTCCGCTTTCACTTACTATAATCTTTCCTTCCGGGATAAGGGTATGGAGTTGAAATGTTGTCTCAAGATTAGTCTCGAGGGTGTCAAGGTTTCTGTTATTGATACCGATAATTGCCGCCTCTGTTTCCATTACCTTCTCTAATTCGTCTTTATCATGAACCTCAACCAGGCATTCCATCTCCAGTTCGTGAGCGAGAGCGAGAAATGTATCAATCTGTTCCTTTGTGAGAATCCTTGCAATCAGTAAGATCGAATCAGCGCCGGCAGCCCTTGCCTCGTATATCTGGTACGGGTCGATTACAAAATCTTTTCTCAGGACCGGTACGTTGACTAACTCCTTAATCTCGGAAAGATATCTTATGTTTCCCATGAAAAACTCTTTATCGGTCAGCACTGATATTGCAGATGCACCTCCTGCTTCATATTTCATCGCTATGTTGACATGATTAAAATCTTCCCTTATTATCCCTGCAGAAGGTGATGCCTTTTTGACCTCGGCAATAAACTTAATTCCATCGTCTCTCCTGATTGCCCTGCCGAATTTCCCTGTTTGTGGGGATCCTTTACATCTTTCTTTCAAAGATTCTATTGAGACAAGCTTTTTAGCCTCTTCCACCTCTTTGAGTTTGTGTGAATAGATTTTATCTAATATCAAAATTTCTGTCCTTACCATCACGTGGCGTTGAAATTACCGTACTTTAGTAATTTAGAATATTTGTCTTCGAACTACTAGATTAAATGTTTTTCCATTTTCAGTCAAGTATTTAAAAGTAGTTGATTATAAACACCTTTTGTATTAAAATCCCATTGAATTTATATTAAATTAAACAGGACACAGATTTCAGCAGATATGTACAGAAAACGGTATAATCTGTATCCGGAATTGCAATTCCTAAATATTAAATTATGAAGAAGACTTATTTATTTACACCGGGCCCCACACAGATACCACCGGACGTAGTCCTGGCAGAGGCAAGCCCGATGATTCATCACAGAACTTCCGAGTTCTCAGAGATATTTGCAAATGTGTCGGAAGATTTAAAATATATTTTCCAGACCAGAGAGGGAGAGGTATTTACGTTTGCATCTTCCGGTACAGGCGGAATGGAGGCATGTGTTGTCAATGCCCTGTCTCAGGGTGACAAAGCTGTGGTAGTCAGGGGCGGTAAGTTTGGTGAAAGATGGGCGCAAATTTGCGAAACCTTTGGCGTAAACGTGGTACCTGTTGATGTAGAAAACGGAAAGGCCGTAGATCCTGACGTTCTGGATAATACAATAAAAAGGAAAAAGATGTAAAGGCGGTATTCGTTACACTAAGCGAAACTTCAACCGGTGTGGTTCACGATATTGAGGGCATAGCAAAGGTCGTTAAAGGCCATAACTTATTACTGGTGGTAGATGCCATATCAGGAATTGGTGTCCATCCGCTAATGATGGATGACTGGGGTATTGACATTGCAGTTACCGGTTCTCAGAAGGGTTGTATGCTTCCTCCGGGACTGGCCTTTGTATGTGTTGCACAGAGTGCGTGGGAATCGATTGAGAAGTCTGATTTGCCAAAGTACTATTGGAGTTTTAAGAAGATGCGAAAAGCGCTAAGCAACAAAACCACGGCATATACACCCGCAATCACTCTTATTATGGCGGCGGGTAAGGCTTTGTCAATGATCAGGGAAGAAGGGATTGAAAATGTCTGGTCCAGGCATGCGAGGCTGGCCCATGCAACAAGAGAGGGTATAAAGGCTCTGGGACTTGAGCTTTTTGCAGGCGATGCATCGAGTAATGTCCTGACATCTGTAAATGCCCCTGAGGGAATAAACATTGATTCAGCTATTAAAAAATTGAGGGATGAAACCGGGATTACGATAACTGGCGGACAGGATGAATTAAAAGGCAAGATATTCAGGATTGGACATATGGGCTATGTTAACGAATTTGATATAGTTCTGGCAATCTCTGCCGTTGAGAAATGTCTGCATGAGAACGGTTATAAGATAGAGTTAGGCAAAGGAGTTTCAAGGGTACAGGAAATTCTGGTGGATTGAGTTGCATATTCCACTATAATGAAAAAGCCCATGTTTTCTTTTTTACAAATAGGAAACATGGGCTTTAATTTTAATAATTTATTTGACTGTTAGAGGTTCGTCTACGAGTAGGCCGATCTCCTCATCTGTCAGGTAACATGCCGGATCAGGTTCCCACTTATCACCATAGTATGCTTCTGCACGTGCCCTGAAGTTTCCGCTACATATATCAAGCCACTTACACTTGGAACATCGGCCTTTGACATGGTGTTTTTTATCTTTTAATTTTGTCAGGAGTGAATTTGATTTGTCTTCCCAGATTTCTCCGAATTTTCGTTCGCGCACATTTCCGAATGTATACTCTCTCCAGAATTGGTCGGCATGCACGGCGCCGTCCCAGCTTATACAGGCAAGTCCGTGTCCTGAGCTGTTTCCTTCGTTCCATTTCAGCAGCTCAAGCACTTCAGCAGCTCTCTTCGGGTCTTCCTTAAGCAATCTCTGATATATATACGGCCCGTCGGCATGATTGTCTACCGTCAGAACCTCAATCTTGTTTCCTCGATCATGTGCTTCTTTTGTCTTGTCTATAATCAGGTCAACAACATTGCGGGTTTCCTCATGTGTCAAATCTTCTTCCATCAATCTGGAGCCTCTTCCGGAATAGACTAAGTGATAGAAACAAACCCTTGGAATCTTTTCTTTTTCAATGAGTTCAAATATTCCGGGGATGTCCTGTGCGTTTCTTTTATTAATGGTGAAGCGAAGCCCTACTTTTATTCCCAGTTTCAGGCAATTCCTGATCCCCTGCAGTGCATCGTCAAAGGCCCCTTCAATACCCCGGAACTTATCGTTAGTTTCCCTTAAACCGTCAAGGCTTATTCCGACATACGAAAGGCCAAATTGTTTTAATTCTTCTGCTTTTTCTTCGGTAATCAGGGTTCCATTTGTGCTTATAACGGCTCTCAGGCCTTTATCTTTGGCATATGTTATCAGCTCCATTAAATCTTCTCTCATCAGGGGTTCGCCCCCTGAAAAGAGGATTACCGGTGCACCGAATTCTGCGAGGCCGTCAAGCATAGCTTTTGCTTCTTTTGTATTTAGTTCACCCGGATATTCAATATCCTTTGATTGAGAGTAGCAATGGACGCATTTAAGATTGCATCTCTGCCCAACGTTCCATACAACTACGGGCTTTTTATCCTTGGAGAATTGCAAAAGGTGTGAAGGCAGTTTGTTTGAATCCCTGCCATACCTTAGTGCATCAGAAGGTTCAACGGTGTTGCAATACAACTTTGAAATACCAATCATTTGATTATCACCTCATAACTAATTTATTAAAACTGCGAAATCTTTACCAAACTATTTACTCTACTATGTTTTATTCAATGAGTCAATGTGTTTCATTTAGCTTCTGCTATCTTTTTGGCTATTGCCTGTTCAATTTCTTGAAGTAACTCAGGCTTGCTGTCGATAAATTTCCTGGTATTTTCTCTTCCCTGTCCAAGGCGTATTTCTCCATATGAGAACCATGTTCCACTTTTTTCAATTACCTGTTCTTCAACACCAAGATCAATAATATCGCCGGACCGGGAAATACCCTGGTTGAACATTATATCAAATTCCGCCTTCCTGAATGGTGCAGCAACTTTGTTCTTTGCAATTTTAGCTCTTACCCTGTTTCCGATAATACGTTCTCCGTCCTTGATACTGCCAATTCTACGGATGTCAACTCTGACAGAGGAATAGAACTTTAATGCTCTGCCGCCGGGTGTTGTTTCCGGGTTACCGAACATCACTCCAATTTTTTCGCGTATCTGATTGATAAAAATGAGACATGTTCTTGATTTGGAAATTATGGAAGTAAGTTTTCTGAGCGCCTGTGACATTAATCTGGCCTGCAATGCGACATGTGAGTCTCCCATCTGTCCCTCAAGTTCTGCTCTTGGTACGAGGGCGGCGACAGAGTCTACGACAATTACATCAATTGCATTGCTTCTCGTTAAGAGTTCGGCAATCTCCAGTGCCTGTTCCCCTGTATCGGGTTGATTTACCAGTAAGCTGTCAAGGTCTACGCCCAGCCTCTTTGCCCATTCAGGATCAAGGGCATGCTCAACATCGATAATGGCGGCAGTGCCACCGTTTTTTTGTGCATTGGCAACGATATGAAGTGTCAGGGTGGTCTTTCCTGAAGATTCGGGCCCAAAGACTTCTACTACCCTGCCACGGGGCATTCCACCCACACCGAGCGCAAGATCAAGAGAAAGTGAACCGGTTGATATTACCGGCACATCAAGTTTCTCATCCGTTCCGAGACGCATTATTGTCCCTTTACCAAATTGTCTTTCAATCTGCGATACCGCTCTGTCCAGCGCCTGGTCCTTTTTGTCTGCATCTGGTTTCCCCTGTTTAGGGCTTTCCGGTTTTTGTGACTTTGCCATTGATTACTCCCCTTAGTTATTAATTTGTTTTTCTTCATTGATTTTTTTCTCAACTATTGACATATCTTTAACAGCCTGTGGGACCTTGGGAATCGTTTTCTTTGTTACTTTTTCGATATTATTTGCGACCAGGGAATTGCCAATTATTTCCCCTGTACGCTCGTTCCCCCAGACTGAAATTCCCGCTAGAATTATCCAGCACGTTAAGACAGTCTTTGTAAACGAAATAAAACCGCCAATAAGCCTTCCGCTGAATCCAAATTTCCTTTTTGTAAGAAATCTTCTGAAAAGGTTACCTATTGCATATGTTGCGATTAAGATAACGCCGAAGACAATTGTAAAACCCAATGCAACAGATATTTCAGAGTTGAATATGCCGCTTAATATGTTGCCTGTCAGGTTACGGAGTAAGAAAGCGACAGCGGCAGATAGCGCAACTGAAGAGATTCTATAAATTTGCCAGAGAGGGCCTGTTATTATCCCAAAGAAAGTTCCAGTTGCTATAACTCCTATTAGAGTGAAGTCGAGCCAGTTCATTATTTAGCTCCTTTCCCGCCGCCTGAACGAGAGTGTCAGGCCGATTGCTGATTTATTTAAAGAAATCTTTAAAGAGCTTTTCTACCGTCTTTCTTATTTTTTCTTTCGGTTGAGCTTCTTTTTCTGGTTCTGCTGTCTCTGCCTGCGTCGGTTCACCTGTACTCTCAGTTTGTTGTTTTGAGTCCTTGGAACCACCTAATATTCCTTGCAGGATATTACCAATTTCCTGGGGTTTTGGCCATTTAAATGCAAGTTTGGGTTTGCTTACTGTTCCCGTGACTACTATTGGTAATTTTGAGTCCTTGCTCATGCTGCCGAGTATCCTTTTGACATCTCCGCCTATAAGATCACCTATTACCTGGGCATCTGCAGAATATTCTAATCGTCCGTCGAATGAAGTCCATCCTGATAAGCCAATGTTAAAGTCTTTGCCGTTGATGCTTATATCATCGTTGAATATTTTGCTTTCTTTAATTACAAACCTGGTAGAGATATTATCGAATTCGTATTCTCCTCCCTTACCGAAAGTCTTGAGGATCTTGGATGTTATCTTGCCTCCTTTTATGTGACCATCTTTAATATCAAATTCTCCCTGACCATTAAGGCTTTTACTTAAATCATCCTGCCAGTTCAGCCCATTACCCTTTGCGTCAAACGTCATACTTAGTTTGCCGGATATCTTGCCATCCGGTGCTGCAAGAACCGGAACTATGTATGCAAGTAAATCCATATTTTGATTAATAAGCATGTCTGATAATGTCATACCAAGGACTAAAGAAGGTTTTTCCTCCTTAAGGTTTGCGCTTGCCGTTACTGTGCCCGGGCCTTCATTTAATATAAAAGCGAAATCTTTTGTTGTAAAGAACCCATCATCCAGCAGGAGTTTTGTTTTAAAATCTTTTATTTCATATGTATCATATTTGATTTTGTCCATGGATATACTTCCATGGATATCCATTTGTTCATATAAATTCTCGTTTTCTTTTGCTGATAGCTTACCGTTGATGCCCAGATCAACGATACCATTTCCTGTCATGTTAATTTCTGATGGAAACATCCCTGCGAATTGGGTAGTTGTTTTATCCAGATCCATATTCAGGGAAAGTACGTAATCAATATTCTTCTCCTTGCTTAGATCTGCTATTCCTCCTTTTGATTTCATTTCCAGGAAATCAGATGAGATATCCATTTGCTTGATATATACAGAATCTTCCTTAATTTTATAATCCAGTGTATGTAAAAGTTTAAGGTCGAGATTAGATATCCTGTTATTCTTAAGAGGTCCTCCGGTTGCATTAATACCGTGTAAAATAGTTGTTCCGCTTAGTTTTAATTCATTTTCTGCAGAGCCGCTTGCAAGAATATCTGCAGCAATCTTTCCGCTGGCGTTTAAGCCCTGGGGCAAAGCTATAATACTTTGGAGATTCTGTGTGAGTTTTTCAACATCACTTGACAAAAGCAGGTTTAAGTCGATTTCTCTGTCCTTATTAAAAGTACCAGTAGACTTTATTTCTGCAAAGCTTGTTTTCACGCTGAGGCTGTTTATCTCGAGATTGCTGTTTTGTAAGTTGTATATCACATCATGTAAAACTTGAATCTCCGGTTCCTTTATAGGGCCAACTGTCCCCATCTTTGCAAATAAGTTTTTTAAATCTGTCGTGCCTTCTACTTCCAGCCTGCTTTGCCGGCCTTTAAGTTTTATACTTGATTGTACGTTTCCAGCAACTTCAATATTCTCAGGCAGCAGTCCGCCAACTTCGCTCATTAGTTTTGTTATATCCAGGTTCAGGAAGATTTTAAGATCTAAATCTCTTGCGTTCTTAATATCTGTGGCCAGGCCTGCAAGGAATAGTTCTGCAAAGTTTGTTTTAATACTGATTTTGTGGACTGTAATTTTGTCGTTGGGTATATCGATATCTGCATTCTGGATTAGTTTAACGCTTGGTTGTCGTATAGGATTATCACCAAGTGGTCCGCCGACAATGTTCAGATTTGTTATTTCCGTATTTCCGTCTATGCCTATCACTTTTTCAAGTTGTCCATCAGCCTTAATTTTCGAAGAGATAACTCCTTCTATCTGCATACCTTCAGGCATGCCCAGTATTCCTCCAAGTTTATTGGTAAGTTTTTCCAGGTCGACGTTCATGAAGAAATCAAGGCCCGTACCGCCTTCACCCATGAACTTTGCCATATCAAAATCTGCTGCTATCTGCGCAAAACCGGTTCTCATGTTAAGTGTACCCCTGGCACTTTCCGGGTTAATTTCTCCGTCTTTTACCAATGATACATTTAAGGAGATATCTGCGTGTTCAATTTCGCCTTTTGTTTCAAGGTCAAAGGAGCTGTGAAACTCAATTGGTTTGTTCAGAGAGTCGACGTTTAAGGTGGTATTCAGATCTCTTAAAATTGTTTCTTCCTGCAACTGGTGGTCAATGAACGTAAATTTCCGTTACTGATTTTGCTTTTATTCTGGTATCAAATAAAATACCGGAATAACCAGGGGGGTATATTTCGGCCTCTCAACCGGTTTTCCGGATATCTCAGGGACCGGCTTTTCAACTGTTTCAGGTGCAGGTGTTGGTGCTGCAGGTTTGCTTATATCTTCGTCACCGGGTACACCTTCCTTGCGTTTCTGTAAAACAATCTCGGGGCTGTCAATTATCAAATCGTTTATTCTGATTTGTCTGCTTATGAGCGGAAAGAAATCAATATCACAGAGTATCCTGTTTACCTTAACAAACGTATCTCCCGGAAGATCTGAACTCTCTTTAATATGAATATTTTTTATGTCAAGGCCGCTTGACCAGCTCATATTTATGTCATCAATATTTACTTCACGACTCAGGCTTGCCTCCAGATTATTTATGATCTTGTTCTTTACCATGTTGGAGGAAACGATGGTGGGGATTAAAGACACTATGATGGCGAGTATGCAGATGATGCCTCCAATAGATATACCAACTATTTTCGGCCATCTTCTCTTGCGTGTTTTTACTATTCCTGTTTCTTTACTTTCCTCTTGCATATTCCTTTTGATTTGAGTGTATCTGGAAAATCATGCCATAAGGTCAATAAAACCTCATGCTTTTGTGGTGGTAAATAACAGTTGGTACATAATTTAAAGGAGTGCAACATGCGTATTTTTATACAGTTTGTAGTTTATTTTAGTAATTAAATAATGTCAAGGTAATTCCGATTTCTGATCATGCATCAAACTAATTTAATTTGCATAATCTGTATTATGTCCAATATAAGGATATTACTTTTCCTGTACATAAGCTGATTCGTGAAGAAAATTCCGGCAAATACCTACTCCAGACATCCCTTACATCAATATTTGTGTAATAGCCCCCGCCGGATAATCATTGACATGGTAGAAGGCGTTTAATGTTTCAAAGTAATATTATTATAAAAATAGCTGTCAAAAAGACTTAAGGGTTTCTTCGGCATCCGTTTTGCGAATAATTTGCAAATAACGTCCATACTGATAAGCTTCCAGTCTTACTGACAGTTAGGTTGCGGATTTATACCGTGATTGTGAATTCTAGTTTTCCGGACTATAAGTGTATTTTATTTGCTTTTCTTAATTTTATGGGGTTAAATTTATGTTTAGTAATTTCAGAGTTGCCACAAAGTCACCAAGACACCAAGTTTTTTTGTGGCTTTGTGCCTTAGTGGCAAAGAAGTTGTCGAAAGCTTAACAAAGGTATCAGGAGCGCAAACAAAAATGCTTGATGTAGATGAGAGAAAGGCTATTGCCAGGGAGTTAATAGAAATTATTAAGGATTCAGGCGTAATTAATCAACTCGATATTACACCGAAGGAAATCCGCATAGGAGTGTTTTATACAGGAGTCGTATTGAGCAGTGGTCATGCGGGTATGTCATATACTCCTGTTCAGGAAATACCGGAGGCGGTGTGTTGCCCGCGATCACACGCCAAGATGCCTGCCGCAGGAGAACTGCTCAAGATGCAGATTACAGGGCTCATGGATTATGCCCTCGATGATAATGCTCTTAAGGCAGCCGTTGGCATGGCAACATTAAATGCGCTTTCTTCTATTTTGCTGGCAGACGACACTTGCAGGTATAAACCTTCAGCTTATGGTAATGCCCTTGATCTGGTAGAGATTACCGGCGAAGATACCGTTGCAATGGTAGGGGCCTTTCCGCCATTTATAAAAAGAATTCAGGAGATTACGAAAAACCTTTTTGTGATTGATAAAAACCCGAAGGTTGTCGGCAAGGGTGATACGACCAAGATAGAATCAGCAGACCGTTTGAAGGAAATAATACCTCAGGCAGATATATTAGTTATAACGGGTGTTACACTCGTAAATCACACACTCGGTCCCATACTGGAGCTTGCCAAAAAAGCAAACGAGATCGTTGTTGTAGGCCCTACTGCCAGTGTTTACCCTGAACCCCTCTTTAAAAGAGGAGTAACCGTTCTGGGCGGCGTAAGGATTACGGATGCGAATCAAATGATACATCTCATTGGTGAGGCAGGTTCCGGATATGACTTTTTCGAAAATTGTGCTGAAAAGGTAATAATGCGTAATGAGGTAATTCCCGCCCGGCAAAAAGATTGAATATTTAATATTGTAGATTGAAAATTGAAAAGCATCCGTGTTTATCCGTGGCTAATGTCTTCTTTTCCTTTTCCCTCTGTATTCTTGCCTTTTGTCTTTCACTTTTTACCTAAATTTTTTCCCTTTGCGTACTTTGCGTCTTTGCGGTGAATAGTCTTTTATCTGCGAAGATCTGCGTCCTATGAGCAGATTTAGTCTAGGAGATTCATAACATCCAATGGTCTTTTGATCAGTACCTTTGCCCCGTTTTCCTGTAATTCTCTAGCTGACCTGAAACCCCAGAGCGCTCCAACAGGGAACATCCCCGCTGCAATAGAGGTCTTCAAGTCAATCTCAGTATCGCCGAGATAAAGAAACTCCGATGGCGGAATGTTCAGTTGCTCAGCTATTTCCAGGGCGCCGGCCGGATCCGGCTTTTTGGGAACGTCGTCACGCTGGCCGAAGACTACATCAAAGTTCCAATCAGGCAGGAAACCTTCCATGCACTTTATTGTATATTCGTGCGGCTTGTTAGAGAGAACGGCCATCTTCAGCCTGCGGGTAGTAAGTGCATCCAGCAGCTCCGGGATTCCGTCGTAAGGAGCTGTCTTCACGTTCCAATTCCGGCCATAATCTTCCAGGAACGCATCAAGGCATGGGTGGATAATAGTATCGATTCGTCTATCTTCAGGCAATGCGCGGATGATAAGATTACGTGCACCATCACCCACAAACCGGCTGTAAGTATCCATGCTGTGAACAGGAAATCCGTTTTGTTCCAAAATGCGGTTTACAGCGTCACCTATATCTTCTATCGTATCAAGCAGCGTACCATCAAGGTCAAAGAGTACGGCTTTGTATGTCATAAATGTCCTTTCAATTAATTAGAGATAAATTCATATAAGAACGAATAGAATTCTCAGGCCTTATCTATCATTGGCCAGTGAAATGCCTCGTTAAAGGCCTCATATTCCAGATTGTTCTCCTTCAGGAAGTCAATCGTTCCGGAGGACGCACTCTCTGTCCCATAACAAAATACCTTTGGTATAGAAAGAGAGCAATAAATCCTGCCTGTTTCGCTTCGGTCTTTTCCCGGCAATGCCGTATTTGTATTAATTTGCCAGAAATGCTTCTGGGCGGCAATCACCCAGGCCGTGTAAAAACAACAGGGTCATCCTGCCGGGTGATATTTCATTATGTCGGATGTAATTAAACTCGGTTTCCTCTTTAAATGTTGTTTCGATCATAGTACAGCAATTTTACATACTTCTGGCACAATATTATAGTATAATCACTGACCCGAGCAGGTATCCTCGCAGTCAGAAATTAAATCGAAAAAATGACACAAACACTTAAAGTGCTTGCACTGGAGCCATACCATGGCGGCAGCCACAAGGCATTCCTTGAAGGCTGGATGCAGTCAAGCTGCCACGAATGGACACTCTTGAGTCTGCCTCCCTGGAAATGGAAATGGCGCATGCGTCATTCAGCCATAACCTTGGCAAATCAGACAACCGAAAAATAAGAGCAGGAGAAGAGTGGGATATCATTTTCTGTTCTGACATGCTTAATCTTGCAGAGTATCTGGGTCTGGTCTATCCGTCCATACAAAAGCTTCCGTCAGTAGTTTACTTTCACGAAAACCAGCTTACTTACCCGGTGTCACATCCACAGGAGTTCGATTTTCATTTTGTATTGACAAATCTCATAACCGCCCTAGCCGCTACCGAGGTGTGGTTCAACTCTTCATATCATCAGGATATTTTCTTAGACGAGCTTCAGGATTTTCTGAAGCGTATGCCGGATTTTCAGCCGTTCGAAGCTATTGAGGATATTCGAAACAAATCTCTTGTCCGACATCCGGGAATTCATCAATTTCAGAAGAGGGGGGAGAGAAGTCCAGGGCCAATGCGAATTATATGGGCGGCAAGGTGGGAGCACGATAAAAACCCGGAGCTCTTTTTCGAGTCACTGCGGATTATGAAAGCGAAGAAGATTGAATTCAGGGTCAGTGTTATTGGAGAACAATTCAGACAGGTTCCTGATGTCTTTAACTTTGCCAGGCAGGAGTTCTCGGACAATATAGATCTGTGGGGGATATCAGGAGGATCGCAACGACTACGAATCAGCTCTATTAGAAGCAGACGTTTTTGTGTCTACTGCGGATCATGAGTTTTTTTGGAATTAGTGTGCTAGAGGGCGTAGCGGCAGGGGCATTTCCACTGGTTCCAAAAAAACTCGCCTACCCGGAGACACTGGAACTGGATGGTGGTAATGAGGACTTTTATTATAAAGGCGGAGCGGATCAATTGGCCGAGCGGTTGGCCCATTTGTCAGAGGAAATTGAGAACAATAACCTGTGGGATGGTGACCCTGACCGTGCAATCCACATAGTCGAAAAATTCTTCTGGAATACAAAGGCTACCTTACTGGACGAGGAATTGAAAAGACTAATTTAACGCTCCACGGACAAAAGGACAGTTTGAAACGTCACAAAAACTGTTCTAACCCTTTTGTTAGTAATGGTCGGGGCGTACTGGATTCGAACCAGCGACCTCTTGTAACCCCATTCTGGTTAAAGGGGGCAGTTGTAGTTTTGGTCTATTTTGGTCTGTTTTGTATTAGTTTGATTTTTCACGAGTTATGGGTCATTACAGGGAGTTTAGCGATTCCCTGTTTTGACCTATTTTGATATTTTAGTTCACATTTAGTTCACACCCAGCCCCCCCCCTCCATTACAACTACATATAGAACTTTCACATGTCAACTACCTATATTTTTTTCTAGGATCAAACACATTCTTAGCTCTACAAATTTGTCTTTAAGAATCTAAATGGTAATGTT